>JBCCLV010000012.1:0-50981 GCA_039026695.1 Bacteroidota bacterium | reverse complement strand
TGAAGAACACCTACAAAATCCAAAAAGAAGAGCGAGGAGGGATCTTTCTTTTCCTCAGCAGATTCTTACGCATGGATAGCTCCATGAGTGAGGTCATTCACGTTCGTTTTCTACCCCAAATTCTCTTTCTGTCTCTGCTGTGCCTGCTCTACATTGGGAACAGACATTATGCGGAGAAAAGACTTAGATCAATCAATAAGTTGGAAGTCCAGGTAGAAGACTTAAGAGCCGACTACACTACACTTAAAGCTGATTTCATGTTCTCAAGAAAGCAATCAGAAGTTGCTCGAAGAGCAGAGAAGCTTGGTCTTAGCGATAGTAAATCGTCACCGATCTTGATAAGGAAAATTGAAGATTGATCAACGCTTACATATCGCCACAAGACTTCTCCAAAAGGTGCTGCAATCTGGTAACGCAATATTGTGGAGGCACCTTCACAAAGGTTTTTCAATACTCAAACTTCATTTAGTATGGGCTTGAGTATCAAGAAAGGTATTGTAATCAGGGTAAGGATAGGGTTTTTGCTCACTTTCTTCGCAGCGCTAGCGGTCATTTACAGAATTGTGGAAATCCAATACTTTCAAGGGGATCATTGGGAAAGCCTGGGTAAGTCTAATGGGATGCAAGTAAGAAATGTAAAAGCTACCCGAGGTAATATTTACTCTGACGATGGCAGTCTGCTGGCAACTTCGCTACCTTTTTATCAGCTGGTAATTGACCCTGCATTGGCAAGCGATGACATTTATCGTTCAGCAATTGATTCTTTAAGTCATCTACTGTCTCGATACTACAAAGACCGCTCAGCTACGCAGTATAAACACAAGATAGATAACGCCCGTAAGAGCGGAAGGCGCTATTTGTTGCTCAATCGCAAGCAAATCGGCTATCAGGACAAAAAGCAGATGCAGCAATGGCCGCTTATTCGGGATGGCCGTTTGAAAGGCGGGCTATTTTTTGAGAAAGTCGAAAAGAGGTTCCAGCCATTCAATCATTTAGGAATACGCACCATTGGTAGCGTAAATTCAGAGGACCGAGGCGTTGTTGGGCTGGAATACAGCTTTAATAGGCAGCTTGCCGGAACAGATGGCAAAGGTCTCTATCAAAAAATGGCTGGCGGTAGCTGGAAGCCGGTCTATGATGGTTCAGAGCAGAAACCTATCGAAGGGTACGATATTCAAACGACCATCAATGTCGATTTACAGGATGTGACAGAATCGGCGTTGCTAAAGGAGCTTCAAAAGCATCAAGCAGATTATGGTGTTGCGGTGGTCATGGAAGTGAAAACCGGCGAGATAAAGGCCATTAGTAACTTATCCCGCAATACTCGTGGAGAATACTACGAACGTTATAACTACGCGGTAGGAAGCCAGGGGTCCAGAGAGCCCGGTTCCACATTTAAGCTGGCGAGCATGATTGCCTTGCTAGAAGAAACTAGCATAAAGCTGTCGGATTCGGTGGATACGGGGGATGGTAAGCACGATTTTCACGATAAAACGATGCGCGATCATAAGCCTGGCGGTTTTGGAGTGCTTTCGGTACAAGAAGTTTTTGAGAAGTCTTCCAATGTAGGAGTCGCCAAATTGGTGGACAAGCACTTCAAAAGCAAACCCGACAAGTTCATTGGATATCTAAAGGAAATGAAACTAAACGAGCCGCTCAATTTTCAGCTGGTGGGAGAGGGGCGTCCTTACATCAAGGACACGAAAGACACTACTTGGAGCGGAGTGAGTTTGCCGTGGATCAGCCATGGTTATGAGTTGAAAATGACGCCTTTGCAAATGCTTACGCTGTATAACGCAGTGGCCAATGACGGAAAGATGGTAAAGCCAATGATTGTAAAGAGCATCAGAAAAGCTGACAAATCTGTCCAGATGTTTGATACTGAAATTATCAACAAAAAGATATGCTCTGACGAGACGCTGAAAAAAGTACAGATAATGATGGAGGGCGTAGTAGAGCGAGGTACGGCATCTAATATCAACCATAGCATGTACAAAATCGCTGGCAAAACCGGTACAGCAAAAAAAGTCAAGAATGGCCGCTACATCAAGAAGTATTATACTTCGTTCGCAGGTTATTTTCCTGCTGATGCTCCGCGGTACAGTTGTATAGTAGTTATTGACGATCCTAAGGGGTATCAGATCTATGGCAGTGATGTTTCTGCCCCAGTTTTTAAAGAAATCGCTGACCAAATTTATTCGCTGGAGCTGGATATGCACCAGATAGATACTTATGAGAAACCAAGAGTGGCAGGGGTTTTTCCTCATATCAGAGCCGGAAAAAAGGATGAATTGGCGATGATCTGCAATGAACTGGGCATTTCCAATCATGCCCGAGGTGTAGAACCTTGGGTAAAAACTCAGGTGATCAGCAATGCAGTTTACTGGACAGATAATAGGGTTTTGCATAGCCAAGTACCCGATGTACGCGGCATGACGCTAAGAGATGCCATTTATGTGTTAGAAAACTTAGGGCTAAAGGTACATGTGTCAGGTAGAGGTCGGGTGTCCACACAGTCTATGACTCCAGGAGGCAAGCTGATAAAAGGTAGCACCATAAAACTACAAATGAGCTGATGCAGATACTAAAAGACATCTTATTTGGCGTATCACTTCGGTCATTACATGGTCATAGAGAACAGACCATATCAGGTATTGCCTTTGACTCTCGTAAAGTAAAACAGGGCTTTCTTTTTGTTGCTATAAAAGGTCTTACGGTTGATGGTCACAGATTCATTGGCCAGGCCATTGATTTAGGTGCCAAAGTGATAGTATGCCAGGAAGTTCCTGAAAAAGAGTATGAAGACATCACTGTTGTGCAAACTGATGACTCAGCAGAGGCATTAGGGATTATTGCTTCAAATTTTTATGGCCGCCCTTCAGAAAGGCTAAAGCTTGTTGGGATCACAGGGACTAACGGAAAAACTACCTGTGCGACTTTACTGCATGAGCTATTTGTAAGTATGGGATATGCCGTAGGTCTTCTTTCCACGGTTCAAAACAAGATTAATAACCGCGTACTAAGCGCCAATTATACCACTCCGGATGCACTGCAATTGAATCAGCTATTGCATCAAATGGTAGCCTCCGGTTGTACCCATTGCTTCATGGAAGTCAGTTCCCATGCCTTGGTGCAGAAGCGAGTGGCAGGTATAAATTTTGCCGGTGCAGTTTTTACTAATATTTCACATGATCACCTGGACTACCACAAGACCTTTGATGAATACATTGCCGCTAAAAAGCTGCTTTTTGATGGCCTTACTTCTGAGGCGTTTGCTTTGGTCAATGCAGATGATAAGCGGGGCAGCGTGATGGTACAAAACAGCAGGGCTGAATCGCACAGAATGGCGATCAAGTCGATGGGAGATTTTAAAGCCAGGGTCATCCAAAATAGTCTTCAAGGCTTAGAGTTGAATTTTGATGGAGTAGATGTCTGGTTCAAGCTTATCGGAACCTTCAATGCTTATAATCTACTTACTGCATACGCTGTTGCTACGCTTTTGGGTGAAGAAAAGGATGCGATTTTGAGCCATCTATCTATGAGCGCCGGGGCGAGCGGAAGATTTGAGAAAGTGGCTAATCAAATGGAGATCTTAGCCATCGTAGATTATGCTCACACACCCGATGCGTTGGAAAATGTCCTTATCACCCTAGACGACTTAAGAACAAAAAACGAACAGCTGGTCACTGTGATAGGCTGTGGTGGGGATCGAGACCACAGTAAGCGTCCTAAAATGGCTGGGATCGCTGCAAACCTCAGTGATCGTGTTATCCTGACTTCCGATAACCCCCGAAGCGAGGATCCCAAGAAGATTCTTGAGGACATGAGAAGTGGAGTGCCAAAGTCCAAAATTCGAAAAGTGATGGTGATTGAGGATCGGAAGGAAGCGATAAGAACAGCGTGCAATCTGGTAGCCCAAGGGGACATACTACTGGTCGCAGGAAAGGGTCACGAGACTTACCAGGAGATCAATGGGGAAAGATTTCATTTTGATGATCGTGAGGTGCTCACTGAAATGCTTAAAGCCAACTAGAGATGCTATACCAGCTTTTTGAAAACTTGAATGAATTGGACCTCCCTGGCGCAGGGTTGTTCCAGTACATTTCTTTTCGGGCAGGTATATCGGCATTACTATCTCTGGTGATCACCATTTTTTTGGGCAAGCGCCTCATTGCCCTTTTACGAAAATTCCAGATGGGAGAGTCCATAAGAGATCTGGGACTTAAAGGTCAGAAAGAGAAGGAAGGAACACCTACTATGGGTGGTATCATCATTATTTCTGCGATTGTGTTGCCAACGATCTTGTTTGCTGACTTGAAAAATGTCTATATCATCTTACTAATCGTTGCGGCGCTTTGGATGGGGGCAATTGGATTTCTGGATGACTATCTCAAAGTAAAAAAGAAAAACAAGGAGGGCCTTAGGGGAAAATTTAAGATCATAGGTCAGGTAGGTCTTGGATTGTTGGTAGGCCTGGTCATGGTTTTCAACGACGATGTTGTGGTAAGAGAGTACAGCAAGGATGCATTTGTAGACAAGAGCTCACTTTTTACCACTATTCCCTTCGTTGCAAATAACCAATTTAACTATGCATGGTTGGTCCCTGATTTTCTTACAGAGCACGCCTGGATCTTATATGTTCTGGTTGTGATCTTTATCGTAGCGGCTGTCTCCAACGGTGCAAACATCACCGATGGAATAGATGGCCTTGCGGCAGGTACTTGTGCCATAATTGGGCTAGCGCTGGCAGTACTGGCCTACCTGTCAGGGAATGCGATTTTCGCTGACTATCTCAATATCATGTTCATCCCCAATTCAGGAGAACTGGTCATTTTTTGTACTGCTTTTGTTGGTGCGTGCGTTGGTTTTTTGTGGTTCAATGCTTTTCCAGCCCAGGTTTTTATGGGAGATACAGGTAGTTTATCTCTGGGTGGGGTGATCGCAGTGTTGGCATTTGTGATCAGAAAGGAATTGCTGATCCCTGTGCTTTGCGGCATTCTCGTGATCGAAAATCTATCGGTCATCATGCAGGTTTCCTATTTCAGGATCACCAAAAGAAAATATGGAGTGGGAAGACGAATTTTTCTCATGTCTCCTTTGCACCATCACTATCAAAAGAAGGGAATCCATGAATCGAAGATTGTAGCTCGATTTTGGATTATTGGAATACTCATGGCAATATTTTCACTTGCAACGCTTAAAATAAGATAAATGAACTTAACCCAAATTCAACAAATAAATGAGCGCTTTCAGAAGCAGGCAGTTCAGTTGTCTGAGCTGGTTCCCAGTGGCACTTGGGTGCAGGCTACTTCCATGCTGATGCGTAGTTCGCGTCAGATCCACAGTGATCTTCACCGGTTACTAAGCGCGAAAAGTGAACTTACCTTCAACCAAGTCATGGAACGCATGGAGGAGGAGATGGACGAAGTAATATTCATTTTAGACCAATTAGAAATTGCGAATAAGGCAGCCAAGATTATCCTAGTGCAAGATTTTTTGAAGGAGGGCTATGGTCTCATGTCGATCTATTCAAAATGTTGTGACCAGATTATCAGTCAGCGTTCCTTAAAAGAAGAATGATGGAAGGCAGAGTAGTCATACTAGGCGGTGGAGAAAGCGGGGTAGGTGCTGCGCAACTGGCTTTGCAAAAGGGCTACGATGTTTTCTTATCGGACGCTGGCACTATTGCTCCTGATCGAAGACGCACTTTAGTTGCTTTTAAGGTTCCTTTCGAGCAGCAAGGGCACAGCGAGAAGCTTATATTGAATGCCGATCTGGTGGTAAAAAGCCCCGGCATTCCAGACAGTGCTTCACTAGTCCAAAAGTTGATAAAAAAGGGTATTCCGGTAGTTTCAGAGATTGAATTTGCATATCGCTTTATCCATAAGGCAAAAATCATTGCGATTACTGGCACTAATGGTAAGACCACCACTTCACTACTTACGTATCATTTGCTCAAAACAGCGGGATACAAAGTTGCACTGGGAGGAAATATTGGAAAAAGCCTTGCTTCACTGGTCGCTGAAGGAGGATACCACTACTACGTGGTGGAGATCAGCAGCTTTCAGCTGGACGGAATTGTAAACTTTCGGCCTGATATTGCCATTCTGCTTAACATAACCCCAGATCATCTAGATCGGTACGACTACAATTTTCAGAACTACATCAAATCAAAGTTCAGAATTACGGAGAATCTTACTCGGGAGGAGGCCTTTATTTACTGCGCAGACTCAACTCCTGTCTCTGAAGAAATTGAGCGAAGAAAGGTAGAGGCTACCATGTTTGCGATGAGCGCTTCGGCCAATGAAAGATTGAGCGCATACCTAGAGGAAGATCATTTGATATTCAACTTCCAATTCAAAGACCAAGACATTCACGAAAAGATCCCGCTTTCAGAGGTTTCGCTCATTGGGAAGCACAATATGGTCAATAGCATGGCGGCAGTAATTAGCGCCTTGTGTATGCAAGTGCCTTTAGAGCAAGTGCTCAAAGGACTTAAGAACTTCAAAAATGCACCACACAGATTAGAATTTGTGGAGGAAATCAACGGTGTAGGTTTTATCAACGACTCTAAGGCTACAAATGTGGATGCGGTCTATTATGCCCTGGATGGAGTGAAAAAGAACATTGTGTGGATTGCCGGAGGTATCGATAAAGGAAACGACTACCAGCAGATTGCGCCGCTTGTAGAAGAAAAAGTAAAAGCACTTGTGTGCTTAGGCACGGATAACACCGGTCTTGCTGACTTTTTTCAATCAAGGATTGATCATATTTCAGAAACTAACTCTGTAAATGAGGCGGTCGGACAAGCGCTAGAGTGGACTGTTCCTGGAGATGTGGTATTGTTATCTCCTGCTTGTTCCAGCTTTGACCTTTTCACCAACTATGAAGATCGAGGTGAAAAGTTTAAAGAAGCTGTGATAATGCTTAAGAAAAATCTTAAAGAAATTATCTGATGAAGACTGTGGAATCTCATAAAAAGCAGCTTGCACATGAGTAGCATCAAAGACTGGGCTTTTAGAAACTTAAAAGGTGATCCGGTGATCTGGTTCATTGTTTTTATGCTTACCATTTTTAGTATGCTGGTCGTATATAGTGCTACCGGTAGCCTTGCATATCAGATGAAAGGCGGAAATACCGAGTATTATCTTTTTAAACACAGCGCATTTGCGGTTCTGAGTCTTTTGGCCATTTGGGTTGCACATAGGATAGACTACCGGTATTACGCGAAGCTTTCAAAGCTGGTGCTCTGGATATGCGTGCCATTGCTGATCGTGGCGTGGCTATTTGGAACTGAAAAAAATGAGGCTTCCCGTTGGCTCACCATACCACTGATCAATCAATCCTTTCAACCTTCTGACCTTGCCAAACTTGCGCTGATCGTCACGCTGGCAAGTATGCTCTCTAAACGACAAAAATCTATCGATGATTTTAAGCGAGCCATTGTACCTATGTTGTTCTGGATCGGCCTGATTTGTGGCCTTATTGCGCTTACCAATTTTTCATCTGCGATCCTTCTTTTTCTCACCTGCATGTTGATTTTGTTCATTGGACGGGTTCCTGTAAAGTACTTTGGAATACTGGTCATCATTTGCACAGTATTTGGCGCCTTGGCCTTCGCCATAGGTCAGCGCGGGGCTACTGCAATTTCACGAGTTCAAGATTTCGTGACTGGAGAAACACCCTATCAGGCGGAGCAGGCATATATCGCGATCGCTTCAGGAGGACTGATTGGCAAAGGACCTGGACAGAGTGATCAGAGAAATTATCTCCCTCATCCTTACTCTGATTTTATCTACGCCATCATTTTGGAAGAGTACGGTCTGCTGGGAGGAATCACGGTACTACTGCTCTATTTAGCGCTTTTGTATCGAGGAATGAAGGCAGCCGAAGACACAAAAAGGGCATATGGAGGCTTGCTTTCCGCAGGACTATCCTTCGCTTTAGTGGTGCAGGCATGGGTGAATATGGGTGTAGCTGTCGGCCTGGTGCCTGTGACAGGTCTTACCCTTCCATTCATTAGTATGGGTGGAACCTCTCAGCTTTTTGCGGGAATTTCTCTTGGTATCATTTTGAGCGTAAGCCGTGGTGAGATTGAGACTTTTGGTGAAACATTAGGCAATCAATACAAAGTAGTAGCGTGACGGAAACACAGTCCACATATCGCCAAGAGCCTTTAAAAGTGATGATCAGTGGAGGGGGTACTGGTGGACATATCTACCCTGCTATTTCTATCGCGCAAGCGCTACAGGAAATACTTCAGGAAGTCGAAATCCTATTCGTAGGTGCAAAAGGGAAAATGGAGATGGAAAAAGTGCCTAAAGCAGGCTTTAAGATAGAAGGGTTATGGATCAGCGGTATTCAACGTAAGCTATCAGGACAAAATCTGCTCTTTCCGGCAAAGCTCTTTGCAAGCTTACTCGGTGCTGCTCGCTTGATCAAAAAGTTTCGCCCTGACGTTGTGGTAGGTGTTGGAGGATATGCAAGTGGTCCGTTGCTTTATATGGCTACCAAAAAGGGTATACCTACGCTCATTCAAGAGCAAAATAGCTACGCAGGTCTTACCAACAAGCTCTTGGCCAAGTCAGTGGATAAGATATGTGTAGCCCATGATGGAATGCAAAAGTACTTTCCGGAGGATAAGCTGGTAGTTACAGGAAACCCAGTGCGAAAAAGTATTTTACTTAATCCGAATCGCAAAGCTGAGGCGTACCACTATTTCGAGCTAGATCCTAGAAAGCCTGTTTTACTGGTCGTTGGAGGCAGTCTGGGCGCCCGATCCATCAATGAGATCATTCTGGCTGGTTTGGAAAAACTTGAGAAGGAAGGTATTCAATTGATCTGGCAGTGTGGCGGATTCTATTATGAAGAGATGAAGCAAAGGATGAAGGGAAAAGAGAGTAGTGTAGTGTTGAGAGATTTCATTTTCCAAATGGAATTTGCATACGGTATTGCGGATTTGGTGATATCCAGAGCCGGAGCCCTCTCCATTGCGGAGTTGATGCTTACGGGAAAACCTTCGATTCTGGTACCATCTCCAAATGTGGCCGAGGATCACCAAACAATCAATGCGTTGGCTCTGGTGGAGCAGAAAGCCGCGGAGATGATTAAAGATGTGGAGGCGATGGACCGTCTTGTGGATGAAGCAATAGAACTTTTAAGGGATGAGAGCCGCCGGGGGCGGCTCTCAAAAAATATAAAATCAATGTCTCGCGAAAATGCGGCAATAGACATTGCTACCGAGGTAGTGAAACTTTGTAAATGAAAAGGGCAACTATCATAGCGAAACTTAGATATGCAGACTTTGGTAATCGGCAATTTTTGAAAACCTCAAGATGAACCTGCAGGATGTCCATAGAGCTTATTTTATCGGTATAGGTGGTATCGGTATGAGTGCCCTTGCGCGCTGGTTTTTAGCGCAGAAAGTTGAAGTAGCAGGCTACGATAAAACCTCAACGAGTCTTACTAAGGAGCTTGAAAAAGAAGGTATCGGGATTCATTATGAGGATCATGTAGACCAGATCCCTGAGTCCTTCAAAGAGAAGGAGCATAGCTTGGTTGTCATAACTCCTGCTGTACCGGCAGATCACACTGAAATGATGTTTTTCAAAGAGGAAAATTATACTTTGAAGAAGCGCTCAGAGGTTTTGGGCATGATTACCGAAAAGCACTACACAGTAGCGGTGGCGGGAACCCACGGCAAAACGACAACCAGCTCCATGATCGCGCATTTATTGAGCGATACCAACAAAGGATGCTCTGCATTTGTAGGTGGGATTATGACCAATACCAATTCAAATCTGATCCTTGGCGACCAGAATGCCCCTGTCGTAGTGGAGGCTGACGAGTATGATAGATCGTTTATGTGGCTCAATCCTAACTACACAGTGATTACCTCACTTGATCCTGACCATCTGGACATCTACCAAGATGAAACTGGGATGTTGGATACCTACGAGCAATTTGCACGAAAGACTCCTGTGGATGGAAAACTCCTGATGCAATCCGATGCAGGTTATAAAATTAATCCTGGCATCAAGTATACCTCCTACGCACTAAGGGAGGGAGATGCAGTAGCTGATGCCCTCAGAATCGTCAATGGAGCATTTGTTTTTACTTACAGGTGTGGGATGGAGAAGATTCCAGATGTTCGACTGGAATTGCCCGGTTATCACAACGTGTTAAATGCCTTAGCTGCTATTACAGTTGCGCTTGATCTGGGCATGGAAGGAAAAGCGATCAGGCGTAGGCTTAAAAGCTACGCGGGAGTGAAAAGGCGTTTTGAATATATTTTTAGAAGCAGTAGTGTCACGCTTATTGATGATTATGCACATCATCCGCAAGAAATTGAAGCCTTTCTAAAATCTGTTCGAGCTCTCGCCCGTGATCGTAAGATTACGGCCATTTTTCAACCGCATCTATATTCCAGGACCAACGATTTTAAAAAAGGTTTTGCTGCTGCACTAGACAAAGCAGACAATATCATTTTACTCGATATCTATCCAGCAAGGGAGTCGCCGATGAAGGGAGTTACTTCAAAAGTGATCTATGACTTAATGGAGAACCCAAATAAAGTAGTTGTCACCAAGGACTACCTACTGAAAGAGCTGGATAATCATGCCCTGGATGTAGTATTAACTATTGGTGCTGGAGATATAGACAGGGAAGTCCCTAAGGTTGGAGCCTACCTAAAGGCAAGATATAGTGGTGCAACTAAAAGTGAAGGAAATGAGTAGACGGCAAAAACAGCATATTCTGGTGTATTCTTCCACAGGCCTGGTGCTTGCGCTTTTGATTGGGATCATGAGTCAGCGACATCAAGACCGTAAGATTGATGGACTGAACATAGATGTAAAAGAGCAGGAGGGTGTGTATTTCACAGATGATTTGGAAGTCACTGCACTTATGATAGAAGATGATCCAAGCGAGATTTTTGGCGCTCCCATGCGGGAGCTAAACCCAAAAGAGTTGGAGCATAGAGTAGAGACAAATCCTTTCGTGAAAGAAGCCCAGGTTTTCCGAGATCTGAAAGGCCAGTTGAAAGTTGAGGTAGAGCAGAGTAAGCCTTTGGCACGTGTTTTCACTAACGGTAAATCAGATTTGTATATTGATACTGATGGGAGAATTCTGCCTGTCAATGCAAAATACACTGCTCGGGTGCCGCTGTTGGAGACAGATTTTGAGTTTGGTTGGAATGAAAATCTGCAAGAGTCAGCGTACGGCACTAAAATTTTGGACCTGCTATCCTTCATTGATAAAGATGATTTTTGGAGAGCTCAGATTGCTCATTTGCTCATAAAAAAGGATGGAGAAATAGTTCTTCTCCCTCAAGTAACGAAGCAGATGATTGAGTTTGGAAAACCAGAGAACTTCCAAGAGAAATTTTCGAAGCTAATGACCTTCTATAAGGAAATACTTCCCAAGAAGGGATGGAATCATTACGAGCGAGTCAATTTAAAATTTAAGGATCAAATTATTTGTGAATGAGAAGTGAGTTATCGGTCTTTCTTTTTGGTTCCGCCTTTGCCCATCGTGGTGGGGCCTTTTGGTGGCCGATTGTAAGACGAAAATTCAGTACTGACAATTAGAAACTATTTATAGAATGGACGATCAAATCATAGTAGGTTTAGACATAGGCACCACCAAGATCTGTGTCATTGTAGGTAAAAAAAATACGTACGGTAAGCTGGAAATCCTCGGGATGGGAAAGGCCATCTCAGATGGAGTGATTCGAGGCATTGTTACCAATATTGATAAGACCGTGCGCGCAATCGAAAAGGCAATAAAGGAAGCAAGCGAGCAGTCTGGAATTGAAATTAATGTGGTAAACGTAGGTATTGCTGGTCAACACATCAAAAGCGCTGTGCATCATGGAGGCATTACGCTGGAGAATCAAGATGATGAGATCACCATTGAAGACATAGCAAGGCTCACAAGTGATATGCACCGGATTGTGACACCTCCTGGAAGTGAGATTATTCATGTAATGCCGCAAGATTATATCGTGGATTACGAAGATGGTATCATGGATCCGGTTGGCATGACAGGGGTGAAGCTGGAGGCAGACTTTCATATTATTACCGCCCAGACGAATGCGATAAACAATATCAATAAGTGTGTCAAGAAAGCAGGTCTTACCATTGAGAATTTGATTTTGGAACCCCTCGCTTCCAGTCTTTCGGTACTAAGCGATGAAGAGAAAGAAGCGGGCGTTTGTTTAGTGGATATTGGGGGCGGTACTACCGACGTTGCTGTGTTTTATGACAATATCATTCGGCATACGGCTGTAATTCCTTTTGGTGGTAACATCATCACCTCAGACATAAAGCAGGGCTGCATGGTCATGGAGCATCAGGCTGAACTCTTAAAGACGAAGTTTGGTAAGGCCATTGCTGAAGAGGCCAGTCCAAATGAAATAGTGTCCATTCCTGGATTGCGCAATCGTCCTCCAAAGGAGATCTCAATCAAAAATTTGGCGCATGTGATTGAAGCCAGAATGGAGGAAATCATTGAGCTGGTTCATACTGAGATCATCACCTCCGGTTTCCATAAAAAGTTGGCTGCCGGAATTGTGGTGACAGGGGGCGGCTCTCAACTTACTAACCTAAGCCAGCTTTTTGAGTACATGACGGGATTGGACACCAGAATTGGATACCCTAATGAGCATTTGGGTAAAAGCAAGGTGGATTCCGCAAAAAGTCCCATGTACGCTACCACAGTAGGGCTTGTCTTGTCCGGTTTTAAGGCGCTGGACATACGTGAGACAAGGTACCGTGAATTTGCTCCCGCAGGGAATGAAAAGAAAAAGATCAAGCAAGGGAATAAGTTCTTCAGCAATATCTTGGAAAGAACCAAAGGCCTTTTGATAGACGACTTTGATGATAAAATAAACTAGCAGGGAGTGCAGCGCTCCACCATTCAGTGGGTCGCTAATATGTCTCAAATTGAACTTTAAATATTATGGCAGAAAATATGTATCAATTCGATTTACCCTCTCACCACAAATCCATCATTAAGGTGGTAGGTGTTGGTGGAGGCGGCAGTAATGCCGTCAACCATATGTATAGCCTTGGCATCAAGGATGTGGAATTTGTGGTTTGCAATACTGATCACCAAGCGCTAGAAAGTAGCTCCGTGCCCGTAAAGCTTCAGATTGGCACCAATCTCACCAGTGGTCTGGGGGCGGGTGCTAATCCTGAAAAAGGAAAGAGTGCAGCAATGGAAAGTAAAGAAGAGATCAGGGACCTTCTAGCAACCGAAACCAAGATGATTTTCATCACTGCGGGGATGGGTGGAGGTACAGGTACCGGTGCAGCGCCGGTTATTGCTCAAGTAGCCCGCGAACTGGATATTCTTACAGTGGGCATTGTAACTGCTCCTTTTGCTTTTGAAGGCAAGAAGAAAATGAAAGCCGCCGAAGACGGTATCAAAGAGCTCAAGAAGTATTGTGATACGGTTATCGTAATTATGAACGACAAGCTTAGAGAGATTTACGGGAATCTTTCTATCAGCGACGCATTTGCGCAGGCAGACAATATCTTGACTACTGCTGCCAAGGGTATCGCGGAGATAATTACAGTGCCTGGTTATGTGAATGTTGATTTCGAAGACGTGAAAACGGTAATGAGAAATGCTGGACCGGCAGTAATGGGATCTGCACAGACGATTGGCGATCACCGCGCCAGAAGGGCAGCAGAGGAGGCACTCAATTCTCCTCTACTTAATCAACAGGACATTTACGGTGCAGAGAAGATCCTCTTGTCTATTATTTCTGGTGAAGAAGCGGAGCTGCAGATGGATGAACTTACAGATATTACAGACTACATCCAGGAGTACGCAGGTGATGAAGCCGAGGTGATTTTTGGTCATGGTGTGGATAGTTCTCTTGGTGAAAACATCCGTGTCACAGTGATAGCTACAGGTTTCGGTAAAATCAGCGAAGACGGTGAGTATATATTGACTAAAGACAAGGATACCAGAGTATTTGATCTTGACTCTCAAAAGGAACTGGATGAGGAAAGCACACAAAACAGCTCAGATCTGATCCTCGATTTGAATGATGATTCAGAGGTGGAAGAGCTCAATGATGACTATGAATTCAGTTGGTTGAAGAATGAGATCAAGCGGGCAGTGGAGGAGGAAGATCAGAATAAGAAAGATCCTGACACACAAAAGTCTTTTCGCCAGTCTTCATTTGAATTTGACTTTACAGGTGGTGACTTTATTTCTGAGGAGGGAGAAGACCGCTTAGATCCAGAAGATGTAGAGATTGCAGATGCATTTTCTAATATTCCAAATTCTCGTCAGATTCAGCTCGCTCAGGATCGTCTTGCGCGCGAGCAGGCTTTGGAAGGGAAAAAATACGAAATGGCCAACGAAGAGTTTAAAGAGCGTTTGGATAAGCCAGCTTATGAGCGTAAACAGGTGAAGCTCCAAAATGCGCCCCACTCCTCCGAAAGTAACATTTCGAAATACAACCTAAATGAGGAAAGCCAAATCCTAGGTAATAATAAGTTCCTTCACGATAACGTAGATTGAGGAATTTTCACCAATAAGATATGATTAGCAGTAGGTGTTAGTCATCTTGTCGGAGACATCCGGCATTCTGCCAAAACCCCTGTCTCATGAGATTGGGGTTTATTTTTATCGTGCATCCGCTAATTATTCTTGAGTCGTGAGTCAAAAGGTTCAGGGTTGATAGACTGTACTTTCACGTCTGAATTAAAACGAGGATGTCTTACATTGAGTAGATAATTAAACTCCGTGAAGCACTGTGCAGAGGGTACTTTCATCACCAGCCAGCCTTCAGAAAGAAATTGTTGAGTATATGAGGTAAGCACTTTAGGGTACGGAATCTTGTGCCAATTCTCAGGAAGTATTTCTAAGGGTACTTCAAATGCCTTTTCATCGTCAGGTATTTCTATTATCACAGAAACTCGTTCTACAGGTACCAGCGGTTCATTGGCAAGTATTTCGAGCTTAGCAAGTGACAATGTAGCGGACGTATAAATAATCCACTGACCGGGCAGATTCCATCTCCCTTTTCCGAAAAGGGTACCCTCAGAAGGCCAAACTGTAGAATACTTATTTTTCTGGAGGTGGTAGAGTGTCATCCGTAGATGCTGAACTCAATCCGATTAAAAGCATCTGTTAATTCTCTGCGGCCTACGCGCGTAAATAGTAATTCATGCGGTTTGATACCACCCAGATTAGGATTCGGTGTTTGTAACCAATTGATGAGTGTAGACTTATCATTGAGCGCTTTCAATCCATGATTCCAAAGACTTGCCAGGTCTGCCAGGGCGTCCACAGATTTCACGTCTAGACGCTGATTTTTTAGCATTTCATAGAACTTGCTTTTGCTAGCCCCTAGAATGCTGGCAAGGTCTTGGAGCGAAAGACCTGTTTCTTCCTGCACTCTATTGAGAAGCTTACCGTTGTATTTCTTGGATTCTAGGTCTTTTGCTGCCACCATGCTTAGGTCTATCATTGTAGAGGTCCTTGCCAAATAAGGCACTATGGGCTCGGCTAGCTTATTTGGTTCTTCTTCCTTTCCCATTTTCCAAATTTGGACAAAATTTTTCTAAATTTTAAATTTTTCCTCCATTTTTTCAAGAATCGGACTAAAAATTTCAAAGATTATCCAATAAGAATCATTTTTTGTTCAATTCAAAAGATCTTCCCATCTGCTCGAATTTCATCTTGGAGCCTTCTTCATCAAATTTCACTTTGATCCCGGCCGCAGAATATTTAAATTCTTTATCTGTTACAGTTTCCAATGTAAATGCACCCTGACCTGTTGCTTGTGCCTTTAGCTGGTCATTTTCTAAGAAAATTGAAATATCCAAAGGGAATGCAGGACTTGAATAGGTTCCAATATACTTCTCCAGAATCTCTCTTTCTACTAACCTGAAGGTGGGAAGATCATAGGACTTGCCGAAGTAGATACTGAGCGCACCAACCAGAATGTCGTTGATGGGCATTACTGTTCCGTTTGAAAAGTAAGAAACTGCTACTTGATCCTCAGGAAAGTAGTAAGCCATAGATGCAAAAGCGTCAATTCCACCATTGTGTCCAAAGCCTTTTTTTGAGTAGAAGGGCACTTGCAGTAGACCTAAACCAAAACGATCTTCTATTTGCGTCATAGCTTCAATGGAAGATGCATTTAGTAGGCTTCCCGAAAAAAGTTGGTGAAAGAAGAAGTTCAGTTCGGTAGGTGTGCTCACAATCCCACCAGCGCCAAGTGGAATGGATATGTCTGACTCAGGAACTGATTGCCAGGTTTTATCTTCTAAGAAATAGGAGTAAGCTTCATTTTTATCGATCTCAATTTGGTCTCCAAAATCTGAATACTTTAATTCTAGTGGATCAAGAATGCTTTCTTTGAGGACTTCCTGATACGATTTCTGTTCTACATCCTCTATGATTAGCGTAAGTAAGATGTAGTTTGAATTGGAGTATTCTGCCTTAGAATCAGGTTCAAAAACCGGCTCGGCACTAAGAATTTTCTTAAATAGCTGCTCCCTGCTGTGCTTACTGATCATCCACTCAGTAAAATCCGGTTCATTGGTGATATTATAGATTCCGCTGCGGTGACGTAATAAATGCGTAATTGTGATTTTCTCTGCGTTGGGAAGCTTTGGGAAATAGGAGGATATATTATCGGAAAGGGTAAGCTTTTTTTGCTCCACCAATTGCATGATGAGCGTGGCGGTGAAAGTTTTAGTAATAGATCCAATTCTGTAAAGAGTATTTTCATTAGCCTCGATTTTTTCTTCTACTGAGCTGAATCCAATAGCTCTGGAGTACTCCACTACTCCATTTTTTGAAATTGCCAGGCTTCCCATTCCTTGATTGTTGCTTTCAATAAGATCGAGAAATTGATCCAACTTCTCTTTATCAAAGGACTGAGCATTTGCCGTCAGGGCAAACAATGTCACAGCGTAAAAGCATACTTTTCTAATGTAATTCATTGGTTTTAAAGTTTGTTGAATGGAAAAATTGAAGAAGATCTACTTGCTGTTTATATCTTGCTTTTCTACCACAGCTACAAGTTTGTCGCCGTTCTTGGAGACGGCCAGCCTTGTCACATTTTTGAGCCCATATTTACTTAAGTCCTCCACCATTCTCCACGATCTGAAGGGACTCCAGACCCAAAGTTCATTATTCTCTCCCATCAATATTTCGCCTGTAGGTGTCCAGCAAAAATCCTCCGATCCTTGCCTGGCTCGTACAATGTCCCTCATTTTACCATTTTTGATGTTTAATATCTTAATGGTCCAATTTTCACCCTTTTTATCTACAAAACTTAGTTCTTTCGAGAAAGGAAGCAGGTGAAGGGATCTTCCAGGGTTCTGTGCAACTTCTCGCGACTTGGATGATTTAAGGTCTACGATTTGAAGCGTATTTGGATCTCCTAGGATAAAAGCTGCGATCTTATTTTTACTAAGCCAGCAGTAATATCCAATCACGAGATTCTCTACTAATAGACTATGGTCGCCATCGAGCTGGTAGGTGTACAATCGCTGTAGTCCTGTCGTATCCAGTCTGATACTTGAAATGCTACCATCGGGAGCTACTGTTGGTGAATATTCGCTGCCTTGCAGCGTTTTCGAAATCAGCTGGGTCTTGCCTGACCCAATGAAATACCTTGCGATCTCTGTTTGTGAAGTCTTATTTCTGGCGTAAAGTAATGAGTTACCATCGGGCCAGAAGTAGGGCTGATTATCATAGCCAGGATTGCTTGAAATGTTCAAAGGATTAGAGATCACAATTTCCCCTTCTGTTGTTCTGGTGAGATCAAACAAATAGAGCTCTGTATCCATCTGGCCAACGAGTCTAAATGCCAACAGCAATATGGCTAGCGATGTAAGTGCCTTCATGTAGCTAAATTTAACTGCACAAACCTTTCAAACTTCATGAAGAGAAGAAATTTTATCCAACTAAGCACTCTGGCAGGTGCAGCTCCTATAATTACTTCAAGTATTGCAACCAGTTCATGCGCCTCCAGCATTTCTGAAGAGCAACCTGTCAGCGAAGAGCCATTCGAGCTCGAAGAATGGACCGTAGACCAGATGCAGGAAGCAATGGAATCTGGACGGTATACTTCCCGAAAGATATGCGAGCTCTACCTCACCCGAATTGAAAAAAAGGATCAATCAGAGGGTGGACTCAATAGCGTCATTGAAATTAATCCTGATGCCTTGTCGATTGCAGATGAGTTGGATCAAGAGAGAGCAGATGGTAAGGTGAGAGGCCACCTACACGGCATACCTGTGATGGTCAAGGATAACATCGACACAGGTGATAAGATGATGACTACTGCAGGATCTATGGCTTTGATGGGTACCACAGCACCCGATGATGCGTTCATCATTAAGCAACTTAGGGCTTCAGGTGCTGTACTTTTGGGTAAAACCAATCTGAGCGAGTGGGCCAACTTCAGGTCTTCAAGATCATCCAGTGGCTGGAGTGGTCGAGGGAGACAGACCAATAATCCTTATGCCTTAGATCGAAATCCTTGTGGTTCTAGTTCAGGTTCCGGTGCTGCTGTTTCGGGAAATATGTGCGCTATCACCATCGGTACCGAAACCAATGGCTCCATTGTGTGCCCTGCTTCGCACAATGGTGTAGTCGGAATCAAGCCCACAGTGGGGCTTTGGAGTAGGGATGGTATCATTCCCATTTCTGTAACTCAGGATACCGCTGGCCCAATGGGAAGGACGGTAACCGATGCAGCCACGCTGTTAGGTGCCTGTGTTGGAGAAGATGTTGCTGATTCAAAGACTGCTGAAAGTACAGGGAAATACTACCAAGACTACACACAATTTCTGGATACAAATGGTCTGCAGGGCAAGAGATTGGGACTACTCAAAGATGCTTATGGTTCGCACGAAAAATCAGACGAGGTACTGCAGAATGCATTGAAAATCATAGAAGACCAGGGCGCTACCATCATTGATGAGGTCGAAATTTGGAATTGGTCCGAATTTGAGGGTACCGATGATGTACTCTATTATGAATTTAAAGACGGTCTGAATAAGTACTTTCAGTCAAGGCCTGATTTAGCGGTTCAAACGCTTGAGGAGGTCATTCGATTTAATCAGGACAGGGCAGGAGAGGAGATGCCTTACTTTCAGCAAGAAAGAATGGAAAGAGCTGAGGCTTTAGGGGCATTGGATTCTGAAGACTACAAGCAGCAATTGCAAAAGCTTCTTAAAGTGGCCAGAGGAAGATATGATGAAAGGCTGGAGGAATTAGAACTGGACGCTTTTATTGCACTTACTGCAGGACCATCCTGGAAAACAGATCCTTTACTAGGAGATAACTTTCGTGGAGGCACCAGTACTTCTACACCTGCTGCAAGGGCCGGGTATCCACATGTTACCGTTCCGGCAGGATATGTATATGGTCTACCTCTGGGAATCTCATTTTTTGCAGGTGCTTATTCTGAGCCCAAGCTTATCTCTTTAGCCTACGCTTTTGAGCAGGCAAGTAAGGTACGCGTAGCACCGAAACTACCTGCTACTGTCGAGTTGTTATGATCAGGAAAATTTTTAAGTTTTTAGGAATTGCACTGGTGAGTTTTCTGCTAATAGCAGTGGTTGTTTTCTGGTACTTCAATGAGTCTCTACCTGAGGGCGTACAAGGAGCAGAGGCGGAACTCCTTGCAGATGAAATGCTGGATGCGCTTGGAAAGACCAGTTATGACAGTATATCCCAAATAGAATTTACCTATGTAGGGTCTCATAGTATCAAATGGGATAAATTCAACAATGCGGCCACCGTAAGCTGGTCGGATAAATCGGTGAATCTCGACCTAAATAGTCCAGTAGAGGACATGGATTTGTTGCAGTATAAAGCTTATCAGTTCTTCATTAACGACACCTTCTGGCTGGTGGCACCGTTTAAAATAAAAGATAATGGAGTGGTAAGATCAATAGTTGAGGTGCCCGAGGGAAGAGGCTTATTGGTAACTCATTCCAAAGGAGGCGTGACCCCCGGCGATAGTTACTTGTGGATTATTGATGAGCGTGGATTTCCTATTGCTTGGAAAATGTGGACAAATATTATCCCTATAGGGGGAGTAGAGCTGTCCTGGGAGGATTGGACTGAAAAAGAAGGTGTTTGGTTTTCACAGCTTCATCGGAATGGTCCCATCGAGCTCAAGGTTACAGACCTAAACGTTGTAAAGTGATCTTGCGAATTTCATTCTCCGCCATTTTGGTTATTTCAATTGTCTTTTTCCTTGTCAGTTTTATTGAAACTGAGGAGAATGAACGCATCCACGGGGTTTGTATCGTGAATCCTCCAAGACCGATTGAAGCTGCAAAAGTGGGGGAACTTCATGCTATAAATGCGGAATGGATGGCGGTTATTCCTTACGGCTTTTCCAGAGCGGGACTGCCAGAAGTCTCTTTTGACCATACCGGCCAGTGGTGGGGTGAAAAGACCGATGGCAATACTGAATTGATAAAATTTGGCAAGCAGTATGGACTTAAGATTATGTGCAAGCCGCATGTCTGGGTTCGGGGACAAGGATGGGCGGGGGACTTTGATTTGGTTTCGGAAAGTGAGTGGCAAAAGTGGGAAGTGATGTATATGAAGTATATACTTCATCATGCGAGTGCTGCAGAGCAGTTGAATGTGGAGCTTTTTTGTATTGGTACAGAATACCGGATCCCAGCAAGGGAGCGGCCCTTTTTCTGGCGAAAGTTGATCCAGGAGGTGCGAAAGGTCTATTCTGGGAAAGTGACCTATGCTGCAAATTGGGACAATTATGAGCAAATTGAATGGTGGGATGATGTGGATGTTATTGGAGTAGATGCCTACTTCCCTTTAGTAGAAGCAAAAGATCCAAGCATCGATGAAATAAAAAATGGATGGGAGCCAATTAAAGCCAAATTGGAAGCTTTCTCAGCAAAATGGGATAAGAAAATACTATTTACAGAGTATGGGTTTCAGAGCATTGATGGGGCTACCGGGAATCATTGGGAGGTGGACAAATCCACGATTGCTGTAAATCTACAGCTTCAGGCAAATGCTTTTGACGCAACCTTTCAGTCTCTGGAAAATGAAAATTGGTTCCTAGGAGGATTTTTTTGGAAATGGCACTTTAATATCGGTACTGATGATTGGTATAAAAAAGAGTGGACTCCTCAGAATAAGCCAGCATTGGAGGTAATTACCAAGTGGTACGGTAAGTAGACCTATTTTTCGCAGTAGAACTGAAAATTGTAATTCATGTTAAGGCACATCTTTTGAATATGGACGATAAAAAGAAAGTAGAATCGATCTTAGCCGAGCTGGGCAGGAAGATCGACTCATTAATTGAAGAGACGAAAAAGGCAGGCTCAAAAGTTTCTGAAGACACAGAGAGAAAAATCAAAGACCTCAAGGGTCGAAAAGAGCACTTGGAAGAAGAGTTTCGCACTAAGACTGAATCGTCAAGAAAAACTTGGAAGCAGGCAAAAGTGCATTTAAATGAGGCTGCTGATGAGCTCAGAAGCGCTTTTGAAGTTCTTCTGAAAAGAAAAAAGTGAGTCAAATTCGATCAAGTACTTTTTTTATCAAGCCGTCGATCACCTGATTTGGGTTTTTGGCGAAAACACCTTTCTCCCGATTTGCCATGATGGCATTTAAGCTTACCACATCATGCCCTAGCATTTTACCAAAAGCGTAGTATCCAGCAGTTTCCATTTCCATGTTAGTGATCCAAGTATCCTCTTCATGAAAGTATTGAAGACTATTGATCATTTCTCCGTAACGAATAGGCAACCTGATGGACCGACCTTGCGGTGCATAAAACCCTGGACAGGTCAACGTATTTCCTACTATGGTACAATCACTGAATTTTTCAATTAATGTGGCGGAACCTTTGAAGCAGTAGGGTTGAAAATCAAGATCAAGGGTCTCTCTCAATTTTTTCACTAGCCTTTTTTCCTTTCCGCGGTGTTTGAAATCATAGAAATGAAGAAGCGTATCTAGTCCAAAGGCGTATTCAGTAGTAAGATGGCTACCCACTTTAATCTCATCCCTAATTGCACCGGAAGTCCCTATTCGTATTACTTGAAGTTTCTTCTTTCTGGGTTTGGGTTGCCGTTTTGCTAAGTCTATGTTGACCAGCGCATCTAACTCTGTCATTAAGATCTCTACGTTATCAGTCCCCATTCCAGAGCTGATCACAGATACTTTTTTCCCTTTGTACTTTCCAGTGTGGGTGATGAATTCACGCTTATTCATCTCGAAATCCACAGAATCAAAATGGCTTGATACACGATGAACTCGGCCCGGATCGCCTACTACGATGATGGTTTCGGCTACATCTTTCGGTCTTAAACTTAGGTGGTACACGCTCCCATCCTCATTTAGGATAAGATCGGTCTCAGAATATACGTGTCCCATAGCTGGTGCTTCTTCACATAAAGGTAGCTATGTTTTTATTGCCCTCTCTTTTTTAGCGCCCTGATAGGGATTATAGCCATTCATTTTTTTCTGGTAGTTACCTGTTCCATTGTATTCTCTCACGTCTGGGTGATCCATACATTCCTCCGAGCAGCAACCTTTGTAAACTTCTGCACCTTTTTCACTCATAGGAATGTGTTTGTTGCAATGCGGATTTGCACAATTTACCATTCGGTCACTGGGTTCACCGGTTACAAAGCATCGTGAAATCACCGTAGGATTCACACTGTTCACATCTTGTACAATACGACCGTCAAAAACATAGCATTTCCCTTGAAAATCTTCTCCTCCTGCTTCTAAACCATATTTTATAATTCCACCATGCAGTTGATGCACATTTTCAAATCCTTGATCTAGAAGATACGCACTTGCTTTTTCGCATTTTATTCCTCCGGTACAGTATGTAATGATTTTCTTGTCTTTAAATGCTTGTAGCTCCGTGATTTTTTCCGGAAAGTCCCTGAAATTGTCCAAGTCCAGGGTTACCGCATTTTTGAACTTTCCAATGTGATGCTCATAGTTTGACCTAACATCTAAGATTACTGTGTCCTGGGGTGATTCCTTTAGAATACTTGCAAACTCTTCAGGTTCCACATAAGCGCCTGTTTTCTTGTTCGGATCTATACCAGGGAGATCGCTTTTAACAATCTCCGGCTTTACCCTCACGTGCAGCTTTTCGAAGGCTGGTTTATTGTCGATATCAATTTTGAATTCTGTTTTGGCGAATCTGGGATCTGCAAGTACTGTCTGCATGTACTTTTTGCAGTTGTTTTCAGTTCCTGATACCGTTCCGTTAAGACCTTCACTGGCTACAATAATTCTGCCTCTTAAACTTAAATTCAGGCATAATCGATGATGTTCTACCCTGAACTCATCCGGATCCTCGATCGCTGTGTAGCAGTAGTAAAGTAGTATAAGATGTCTTTCCATGGTTGATCACTTATCCCTGTTGCCGCAGGGTGTTATCAAATGCAACACAAAGTTATGGCTAAGAACATAATCGCGTTCAATCTTGAGTAGGTATAGAAACTCACGTGTTGTAGGATTCTCAAGCAACTAGAAAAATCAGTATCATGTACAGATTTCGGAGGCTTCCAGCTGATGATTTCTAGAACCTATTTTTAGGTACTCTTCATTTTATTTCAATAGCCGGATTGCCAAAGACAGTTTTGCCAGCAGCCACATTTTCAACCACCACTGAGCCAGCTCCTATTTTAGCTCCTTTCCCAACCTTAATGCCTGCCACCAGTGTTACTCCTGACCCGATAAAGACCTCATCTTCTATTTCCACCTCCGGGTTGACGATAGATCCTGCACCTATTTGCACATGATTTCCAATGATGGCACTATGCTCAATAATTGCTCCGGAGTGTATGAGATTATGGTGCCCCATTTTCCCACTTGCCCCAAGCGTAGCACCAGCGTTGATAAAGTTGCCATGCCCTACTGCAAAAGATTGAGGTATAATCGCTGATTGATGAAAAGCATTCATTGGCATTGCTTTACGCTCTTCTTTAAGAAACTGGGCCAGCCCCTTTCTAAGCTTCAGGTCGTCAGTAGCGATAAATGCGGAACATTTTTCTCCTATCAGGTCTACATAATCAGCAGAATTGGTACTTCCCAAGACGGCTACATTGTCAATCTCTGTACCATGAGTGGATTTATTGTCATCTAAAAAGCCGTAAACCATAATGTCATTGGAGTAAAATATCTCCAACGCTGCTTTCGCGATTCCAGATGTTCCAAAGATTATGACAGAGTTTTTCATTTATTTAATTGATAGAATTGTGTTGTGGAAAAGAGGACTGAATTCAATAACAAAATTAAAGTCGTAGCTTTTATCTACTGCTTTTGAAGTATTAAATATCTATAAGGAAGCAGACCAGCCATTAGGAATAAGAAAGGAAGAAAAGCGCTTTTGTACCTCACCAAGGTTCCGAAATTTGGTGTGGAGAGCGCAAGCATTGTGGCTAAGATCAAAATGGTCAAAGTCGACGCAAGCGTAAGCGGTAGATCAATTTTAGGTTTCTCTTTAAGTAAGATCAAAAGCGATAGTGACGTTAATATGGCCAATAGCGTGTTTTCTAACCTATGAAACCAGCCAAATAAAATCGTCTGGTCTGAAATTGAAGGCCTGAATAAACCGATTTGTATTGCATTAGGTACTTCTGAAAGTATGGTAGAAACATACGCATCCTGAAGTGTTAGTCCAATTGTGTTTTCTGCGCTCGTATGAGAGGCAATTGTTCGATTATTTTCATAGATCGTCTTAGCCAATCGGTCAAACTGGAGATAAGGATGAATCCACTGGGTCAAGACCAGTACGCCAGCCAGGAGCCCAACTGCAGCAAGTCTTTTGGCTATGCTTGTATTTTTGATCAGCGATAAAAAACCATAGAAACCAAAAAAAAGTAGTAAAGAGATCAATAGATAGTGTTTTAGCTTGTACAGCACAAACAGGGAAGCTAACATTAATAATGCCTCATATACGGTGATTCGGAGCTCTCTTTTGATCTTGAAAAAAGCACCAATGCAAAACAAGAGAGATGCATAGCTAAGAGTATCTTTTAGGATACCTGACGTCCAGAAGATGACCGTTGGTAGAAATAGAAAACAGATGGTTGCTACTTGTTTCCACTCAGGGTATTTTTTAGTAAGATTGATTACCAAGTAACAAGAAGCAAAAAAGCTTAAAAAAGACAGATATAGGGAAGTAATCCAGTAAGAGCTACCTGAGATAAAGACAAATGGAGTAAGGATTTTGGTAAAGAACAGGACCCGAGGATGATCGTCAACTTCATAATTACTCACCGAAAGTACATTTAAAATCATCTCCCTAAAGGGAAGTGCAGCCATTGTGGCGGCACGATTGAAATAGAGGATTGTGTCTCCACTTTTGTAGAAATTCATAAAAACAAGCCCGAGGGTAATTCCTGCTGCTAGCTTTAGAAGCAAGGCAGAGCTGAAAATCAGTGGTTGAATTTCTTTGAAAAGGCATTTATACGATAAGTATGCTAAAGTGCCTATCGCTGCAATATTTATGCACCAGAGAAACATGGAATAGCTCATCCACTAAGTAGGGATACTCCCACAGCGCAGGACAGACACCTTCTTTTATCGCAATATTCTTTGTAGAGTTGTATTTGTCCTTGTGACTCAAATGCATTTTCTGCACTTCCGCCAAGGAATCTCCACTTTTTGGTAATGTTATTTGCTTCTGCTGGCATACGCTCAAGGATTTTTGTGGCCTTTTCCATGAAAACATCGTTTCTGGTGTACTTAGCATATGCAGCTAGTATTGGCGCGATGGTGTTAATGACGATGCTCTCCTTGGAGTTGATTCCTAATGCATGTTTTGGTGATTTTCTCGTTTTACCAAAATTGTAATGGTGACTCCAATAGGGATTGAGCTCAAAGGATAGCAAGTTCAGCGCATCTTCATAACTACCTACTTCTAACACTTTGGAAAAAAAGCCGGATTGCTGATGCAGCAGACTCGCAATCTGACCTATTCGCAATGAGGGAAAATTAGCAGGTCGCATTTTGCTAAATTTCCATTCGTGGGATAACATTCCTGATTGGAGGCGGTGTTTGGATTTTAAATATGAATACTCTTCAGCTAAGGTTGATTGATAATCGTCCACGGGTTTTTCTAGAAACCCTGCTTGTCCAAAAAGTATTGACTCAACACTGAGTATGCTATCCAAATTTTTTTTTAATACAGAAAAAGTGATTGACTCTGATAGTCTCTGAAATGCTGGTTTATTGGTTGAAAAGCCAAAGTTTTCCATCAAACTTTGAAACACGATCTGTTCCCAATCTGAATTTCTCTTTTTTAAAGCATGGAGTAGTAAATCTGCTTTTCTCTCCAGTCTTTCCACCAAAGCTTTATCAATCATAGAGAGATACGAAATCTTAAGATGATCCTCGTATTGGTTTTGGCAAGCAATGGGACTGGACGCACTTACGTGGTTTTGATACTCTAGTACAAAGTCAGGATCAATGATCTTTTGTAATTCTAAAGTAGGTACTGGCTGACCTCCAATCTGGATTTCTTGATCATGCTTCCACACAACATGCAATACCACATTGTTGTATGCTTTATTTTCCGAATGTCTGTGCTTGTGCCAATCTGAGGACAGGAGGTGGATCTCTACATTTCCCGCCCACTCTACATTTCCTATGAGAATTCTAGCCTCTTCAAAATCGGGACCTGAATCATGGTTATGGTATCCTTGGTGAAACACCGAAATGGCAGTATTATCAGTAGTGCGAAGGTCTCTATCATTGAACTTCTGAAACTTCCAGATAAAATGAAGAAAGTGCTCGTCCATAAATACTGAAATAACCCCAAGCCCCAGATTTTCTAGGACCAGTCTATTGATGAAAACAATTTACCTAAATCTCAGGATATTTTGATTTTAGGATAGTGGCCATTTCATCGCGTACTTTTTTTGCCTCTAGGCTTGCTGCCTCTGCGAAATTCTCATCATTTGCTGCATAGATTATCCCTCGGGATGAATTGATGAGCAAACCTACCTGATCTGTCATGCCAAAATTACAGACGGCTTTCAGATCACCACCCTGCGCCCCTACGCCGGGAATTAGCAGAAAATGCTCAGGAATTATTTTCCGTATTTCCGTCAAGGTTTCAGGCCGTGTGGCACCTACGACGTACATCATATTATCTGCGGAACCCCAAGCGCTGCTTTTACGAACCACCTGTTGGTACAAAAACTCACTTCCTGTTTTAAGATATTGGAAGTCGACCGCACCGGAATTACTGGTAGCTGCCAGAATTACTGACCACTTATTCTTAAATTTTAAAAAGGGCTGCACAGAATCGGATCCCATGTACGGGGTAATCGTAATCGCATCAAAAGACATTTGCTCAAAAAAAGTTTTGGCATACATGCTAGAGGTGTTCCCGATATCTCCACGTTTTGCATCTGCAATTTTAAAGATATGCGCAGGTATGTAATTGACCGTTTTTTTCAGCGTGTCCCATCCACTACTTCCCAGCGCTTCAAAAAAGGCAATATTGGGTTTGTAGGCTACTGCAAATGGCTCTGTTGCATTGATAATTTGCTTATTGAATTCAAATACCGGGTCTTCGCATTCAAGCAAATGTTGAGGGATGCGGTTCAGGTCTGGATCCAGACCTACGCATAGAAAAGAACGCTTACGTTTGATCTGATCAAGGAGCTCTTCTCTGGTCATGTTGCGAATATATTTCCAACGAGCGAATTGCTATCGCTTGTCAGCAGATTCGTAAACGTAACGATCTGATTATAACGGTCTAGAGTGCCACGAGTCAAACAGGTATTTCTTGTATTTTACTGATTGAAGCCTAGCGAAAAACTAAAATCTGAGAAGAGAAAATCGTAAGTACCGATCTTGAAGATCGAAGATTACTTCATTTCGGGAAGCTTATCGTTTACGACTTTTCCTTTTTTTACTTCGCCGTAAAAATGCACATCATAAAGTTTTTCGTACTTTTTGATTGATTGATGTAGTTCGGGTATGGTGTCGCTTCTGAGCTTGATGCCTTTACGCTCACCTTTATGTCGGAGTTCGATGTAATAGCCGTCTTTAAGTTTTACAGGGGTAGTAGCAGGTCTTGCCAATTCGGTTTTTATTTAAATGCGAATACGAAAAATAAACAAAGCTCGCACAGAAAAGTTCTGCGCGAGCATTGTAGGTTAAATGTTGGAAAATCTTAGAATCTGCGGTCAGAGCCACCTTTTGGGTTGGCTTTTTTTACAACGATGGTACGTCCATCTAATTCTGATTCATTAAGGCTGGAAATAGCCTCATGTGCTTCACTGTCATCAGGCATTTCAACAAATCCAAAACCTTTAGATCGGTTGGTTTCTCGGTCCATGATAACTTTTGCGGAATCTACAGTTCCGAATTCTTCAAACGCTTGACGTAATGCATCTTCTGAAGTTGCATAGTTAAGCTTGGCTACAAAAATGTTCATTTAAAAAAATAAAGTATAAAAAATGCGGCTCGGCACTTGGCTAAGTCACCTCAAAGGTATGCTTTTATTCTCCTATAGCCTAGCGAAAGTCGATTACTTCAACGTTGGGGTATTTTGAAGTGTCAAATGTGAAGTAATTTGTAGGGAGCGAAGTTTCCTCAAATGCATTGATACTATAGACATACTGATTACCAGATCGCTCGAATACAGTAAAACTGTTTAATTCATCCTTTGCTGTAATAGACATACGGATCTTAAAATAACTTTTGTCTCTGCTTTCAGGATCTAGGTCGATGATCCTGTTCCCTTTTGCATCAGTTGAGGTTAAAACATATTTAAAACCATTTTTATAGAGATCGTACACATTGCTCAATGTGATCTCCGACTCTTCTGGGTCGTAGGAGCTAATCGTAACTTCACTTATTTCAGGGTTGTAAGTGTAAACATCCTTACCGTTATTGTAAATCTGTTGTCCAGCAACCTGTAGTACGTACATATCCCCTTTTACCGTGATTTTTCCGCTCATGGTCTCATCAATTCCTGCACTCTCATTGATAAGCTGTTGGGAAAAAGAGGCTTTAAAAGCTTCCACTGATTGATAATTTGCGCTCATTGCATCAAGCACTGCTAGGGCTTCCTTATCATATTGCGCCGTACTTATAAACGCGAGCAAAAAAAGTAAACTAGGAGATATGATTTTCTTCATGTAATCAGGCTTAATATTTTATTTCAATTTGTGACAATAACTGTTCCAAACTGTGCTCATCAGGTATCAGCACCTCACGGGCTTTACTTCCTTCAAACGGGCCCACAATACCTGCTGCCTCCAGCTGATCAATCAGTCTTCCAGCTCTATTATATCCAAGCTTCATTTTACGCTGGATCAGGGAGGTGCTTCCTTGCTGATGCATCACAATCAATCTTGCTGCATCTGCAAATAGTGTATCTCGGTCGCTGAGGTCAATTTCTCCGATACCTGCATCCTCATCACTAGAATATTCAGGCAATAAATAAGCATCGTCATATCCTCTTTGTTCCCCAATAAATTCACAGATGCGTTCCACCTCAGGAGTATCTACAAAGGCACACTGCAAACGCGTGACTTCTGAGCCTGAAGACAAAAGCATATCGCCCATACCGATCAGCTGATCTGCTCCACCGGCATCTAGAATAGTTCTTGAGTCAATTTTTGAGGTAACTCTAAAGGATAAACGTGCCGGAAAATTGGCCTTAATAATACCGGTAATCACATTTACAGACGGGCGCTGTGTGGCAACAATCAGGTGTATACCGATGGCACGAGCAAGCTGCGCCAGTCTGGCAATTGGTGTTTCAATCTCTTTTCCTGCTGTCATCATCAAATCCGCTAGCTCATCTATTACCAGCACGATGTAAGGAAGGAATCTGTGCCCCTTATTTGGATTGAGTCGCCTGGATGAGAATTTTTGATTGTACTCCTTGATGTTTCGGCATGCTGCAGATTTTAGAAGATCATAGCGGCTATCCATTTCTATGCAAAGAGAATTAAGCGTGTTTACCACTTTTCCGGTATCCGTAATAATCGCCTCTTCTGCATCAGGTAACTTGGCAAGAAAGTGCCTTTCTATTTTATTAAATAGCGTAAGCTCTACTTTTTTTGGATCAACTAGGACCAACTTTAGCTGAGAAGGATGCTTTTTGTAGAGCAACGAAGTAAGCATGATGTTCAATCCTACAGACTTTCCTTGACCGGTAGCTCCGGCCATTAGCAAGTGAGGCATTTTGGCCAAGTCGGTCACAAAAACTTCGTTTGAGATGGTCTTTCCCAGCACCACAGGAAGCTCCATTTTACTCTCCATGAATTTGCTAGTGGTAATCACCGACTTTGCGTCAACCATCTCCCGATTTTTATTCGGAACTTCAATACCGATGGTACCCTTTCCCGGAATTGGTGCGATAATGCGAATCCCCAGTGCGGCTAAGCTTAAAGCAATGTCATCTTCAAGATTTTTGATTTTGGATATTTTGACACCTGCTTCTGGTACTATTTCGTAAAGCGTGACGGTAGGCCCGATCGTGGCTTTGATACTTGAAATACCAATCTTGAAATTTACCAGCGTCTCGATGATCCGATCCTTATTCGCCTCCAGCTCATCCTTGGATACCTGAATGTCTTTTTCAGGATATACTTTCAATAATCCTGCGGTAGGAAACTTATATCGCGGAAGATCAAGCGTGGGGTCATAATTCACCGCCTCCTCGCTTACTTCTTCTTGAAAATTATTTTGCTCTACTTCAAAGGATAAATCTTCTATTGGTTCTTTTTCTGGAGCCATTACTTTTTCCTCGTAATCGCTTTCATTATCTGATGGGATCCTTTCGTGCGATGCTTTTGGTGCAAATATTTTCGCTTCAGCTTCTTTGGAGATGGGTTGGGATGCTCCATTGGATTCTGGAAGGTCAATAGTAAACTCAGGTTCCGTTTGTGCCTTCGCAGCATCTTTCTTACCTGGCACTTTTTTTATGATCCAAGTTTCTGATTCGTCTTTATTATTTTCCTCGTCCTCTACCTCCTTTTTAATCTGATCGACGACTGAAGATATATCTGGGGTCTTTTGAGGTACTTTCTTTTTGGGAAAGGTCAATTCAAGACTTTCGAAGAAGTTCCATATCCGGTCCCCAAATGCGCTTAAAGCACTGATTTTGGTGATGTTGAAGAAAAACATATTAAACACCACGAATAGAAAGGCCAATAGCAGTATTGTGCCCCAGCCCATTAGGCTCTGTGAGATAATCGCCAATTCATATCCAATGCCTCCACTTGAAAATCCGAGAAAAGTCGACTCGTCTTGTAGTAGTAGAATGTATCCCAGTACCATAGAGATCCAAAGGAGGTAGAATACAGTGAAATTAAAAGCGGGTGCTATTGGGATAAGCGTCCGATACCAAATGATGCGGTAGGCTACAACAAACAAAAAAGGAGGAATCAATAGCGCAGATATACCAAACCATAAAAAGATAAAGTTGTGAGCAACCATCGCTCCTAGTAGCCCGAAGGCATTTCTAACTTCTGCGCCGGACTCTGTGATTTTTGTATCAGCGTATGCTTCTACTACGCTTTGATCCGCCTGTCCATGTTTGAAGTATGAAATAAAGGAGATGAAAAGAAAGATCCCAATCAGCAGGAAGGACAATCCCACAAAAAGGTGGAGTTTTCTGTTGGACAAGAAAGAAAACTTGATTGTCTTTTTCTTCTTCGGACCGGGTTTTTGCCTATTGCTGTTCTTTGCCATAAGGGACTTTCACAAAAGTAATTGAGCCTGGCTAGGTTGGAAGCTCATTTGCAAGTGCTTTATTGATCTTTTTTATCAATCCAGGACCTTCATATACCAGACCTGTATATATCTGTAAAAGGTCAGCACCAGCCCTAATTTTCCCGATTGCATCATCAGCAGACAGTATACCTCCCACAGCTATGATGGGAACGTCTTTAAGTGCTTTTCGGATATAAACCAGTGCATGGTTTGACTTTGATTTCAGTGGGGCGCCACTAAGGCCTCCCGCACCCAGGCTTGCGACATTATCGGTTTTTAATCCTTCTCTTTCTATTGTTGTATTCGAAACGATCAATCCATCAATTCCCGTGGATTTGGTTATTTCCACAATATCATCAAGCTGAGGTTCTGTGAGGTCCGGAGCGATTTTAAGTAAGATCGGTTTGGGAAAATCTTTAGCCTTATTTTCCATCATTAAGGTTTTAAGAAGCGCCTTTAGAGGTGCTTTTTCTTGTAAGTCTCTGAGTCCAGGAGTATTGGGACTGCTCACGTTTACTACAAAATAGTCTACGTGGGCATAAAGCGCATGAAAGCAGGCTAGATAGTCTTGCAATGCTAGCTCGTTGGGAGTCGATTTATTTTTACCAATATTGCCTCCGACAATCATTTTACTCCTCCTGCTTTTTAATCGTGCTACCGCTGCATCTACTCCATCATTATTAAAACCCATCCGATTGATCAAGGCGCGATCTTTAGGAAGTCTAAAGAGGCGCGGTTGGGGATTTCCTGGTTGTCCTATTGGCGTAAGCGTTCCTACTTCCGTGAACCCAAATCCCAGGTGCGTGAAATCGTCAATCAGCTCTGCGTTTTTATCAAAACCTGCAGCTAAACCAACAGGGTTTTTGAATTTTATTCCGAAGACTTCTTTTTCTAGTCTTGGGTCTTCAAAGTGATACATGGACCGAATGAGCTTTCTTCCCATGGGAAGCTTTAATGCTACCGCCAGTAGATTGGTGGTTACTCGGTGTGCTGTTTCCGGTTTTAGTAGGAATAGAAGAGGTTTTAGAAGCAGATACATCAGGCGCGTGGATGGTATTGAGTGATCACTTGCTTCAAATAGTCTCGATCCAAATGAGTATAAATTTCCGTTGTGGTAATTGATTCGTGCCCCAGCATTTCCTGAACGGCTCTTAAATCCGCTCCACCTTCTATGAGATGAGTGGCAAAGCTATGTCGAAAAGTATGCGGACTAATATTCTTTTTTAGACCAACTTCGGATGCCACCTTCTTCACTAGGGTAAAGATCGTAATCCTACTCATGGATTTTCCTCTTCTGCTCAAGAAAAGATGATCTTCATATCCAGCTTGGATTTTGAGATGCACCCTCACCTGATCACGATAAATCTGAATAAACTTTAAAGCTGATCTTCCAATAGGAACCAGCCTTTCTTTACTGCCTTTTCCGAGCACTCTTAAAAAGCCCAAATCATCGTAGATATTGCTGATTTTTAGCTCTGTCAATTCTGAAACCCTTAAACCTGAGCTGTAAAGTGTTTCCAAGATCGCTCTGTTTCTCTGTCCTTCCGGGGCTGAGAGATCAATAGCTCCAAATAGCGTTTCAATTTCAGGAAGATCCAATGTATCCGGTAACTTTCTTCCGAGCTTTGGTGCCTCGATCAGTGAAGAAGGATCTATTTCGATAACCTTTTCATAAAGCAGAAATTTGAAAAAAGCTTTCAGTCCAGAAACAATCCGTGCTTGAGTAAAGGCTGATAGACCCAACTCTGTGATGGTTTCCAAAAAGTCGATTAGATCAGTCTGAGTGACCTGTGAAGGTGTAGTATTTGGCCTATGTGTTTCCTGAAATTGTCGAAGCTTATGAATATCCGAAAGGTATGCCTCTATTGAATTATCTGCCAGAGATCTTTCTAGCTTAAGAAATGCTTTGAACTGCTTTATCAGGGTCTCCCACATGCAGGTGCTCGAATTATGTAAATTCGTGAGTGCTTTTTAAGATTGATTGAGCATGCAAGCTAATCCACCAAAACCTGAAATTTTAATTCTTAATGGACCAAATCTGAATCTCCTAGGTAAGCGGGAGCCAGAAATTTATGGGACCGAGTCTTTTGAGGATTACTTTGAGAAATTGCGATCAAAGTACCAAAGTATCAAACTCAGCTACTTTCAGTCAAATCATGAAGGCGCGCTGATTGATAAGCTTCATGAAGTAGGGTTTTCACATTCCGGGATTGTCTTTAACCCAGGAGGATATACACATACCAGTATTGCGCTGCGTGACGCCATTTCAGGTATTTCGTCTAAGGTCTACGAAGTTCATATTTCTAAGGTCTCGTTAAGAGAAGCCTTTCGCAAGATCAGCTTCGTCAGAGATGTATGTGTGGGTACAATTGAGGGAGAAGGATTGATGGGTTACGAAATTGCCATTGATGCCTTAATTGAGCGTACTCGTGGGTCTGAAGGAACCAAAACGTCCAAATGATGTGAGCGATTTTAGCATCGTATAGTATCTTACAGTCATAGTCACCATCTATGAAAGACATCCAAAAAAATAAGATCATTCACTTTTTTAATGTGCTGGACCATGATGGAAATGGCATCCTGGAGCAGGAAGATTTTGAACTGGTAAGTGAAGCAATTTGTGACCTGAGAGGGCTGGAAAAAAACGCTACCGAAAGGCTGAATCTTGGCATTAAAGCACACGGCATTTTTGTTCAGGTTTTGAAGGACCTGAATAAGGATACCGCTATCATAAGACGGGAGGAATGGGTCAAATTTTTTGACAATGAAATTTTGGCCAAGTCACAAGAGTATGTGAATAATGTCTGCTCCTATCTTTTTTCCATCTTTGATCAAGATGGTGATGGATTCATTGATGAAGAAGAATATCTTGATATGTTCAGAGCATATGGCCTTTACACGGCGCAGGCAAAAAAGGCTTTTGATCTTTTAGACTTAAATGGTGACGGCAAGATCAGTGAACAGGAGCTTATCAAAGCTTTTACAGACTTCTTTTACGCCACTGACGAGAAGGCTGCAGGCAACTGGATTTTTGGAGATTGGAGAAATAAAATCGAGGCGGAAGCTTAAGATTTTCTCTACGAACCCTGCGAAAGAAGCTTTACAAATTCACCACAAAGTCTAAAACTCTTTTTCTCCAAATTCACTTTTTACAAATTTCGACTTATTCAAAGCCGAGTTTAAGGTGTAGCTGATGTTGAGCATCAATATGTCTACTTCGTACACGTAGTTTGTAGTGGTGAAAAATTCACCTGCCCTTGCGGTCGTAATGCGCTGCTCGTTGCTGTTGAGCAAACCTAAATCTATATTTTGCCATTGTAGAGTCGCATTCACTCTTCCCTTAGCAAAGGACTTTTTGATGGAGAGGCTGGGATTGTAAAATCTTGAATCCTCGCCTTGAGCTGTATTTCGCGCCGATAAGTAGTTGAAAGTCCCTTGCAGTAGCCATGTTCCGGGTAGAGATATTGAAGAATTGGCATTTATGCTAAATATCCAGCTTTGCGTTTCAACACGTCGATTGTCAAAAGTTCCGTCGATCTTGTAATTGTAAAGGTTGCCTCCAAGAAATGCTTTCCATGACTTGGTCAGCTTGACTTCAGCGCCTAATTCAAACCCCGCAGATCTGGCATTTCCTACATTAGAATAGATTCTATTGAGGATGGTATCATTAAACACCGTATTTACCCTATTCACCACGTTACCAATGTCTTGAAAATAGAGATTAGCGAAGATTGAGGCCTTTTTTAAATCTTTTAGCACTCCAACTTCAATAAGGTTGATGAATTCTGGCAGGAGTGTAGGGTCACCTTGCTCCAATGTTTCTGAATGCTCTCGCTCTGGAAATGGATTCATTTTGAAAGTCGTTGTACGCTCTATCCTTCGGCTGTAGGCTGCTTTAAGAGCAAGGTCATCAGATAGATCGTACTGGATACTTGCAGAGGGAAATGGGTTAATAAAATCGTATAAATAGGTGGTGTCCAGGAATCCTGTTTTGTCCTTAAGATCCAGCGTTCGGTCCATTTGTTCTAACCGCAGGCCTATATTATAATTGAATTTATTTTTTGTTCCTGTGAGTTGGGCGTAAATGGAATGTATGGTTCTTTGAAGATCCACTTCGCTAGAAAAAGCAGGAACAAGCTCAAAAATACCAGTGGTATTATTTCTCCTTTCGTAAATGAAGTCTCCTTCATGATCTAGACTTCTGAATTGATACCCCAATTCCCAAACACCTAGCTGTCCTGGTTTGGAGGCAAAGTCTACTTGAAACCGGACTCCATTTAGTGGATTATCATTGGTGTTAAATTCATCTTGTAGTACGATGTTGGTCTCCGGGAATGCCAGATTGCGATTGGTGGTAGGACCCCCAAGTAATGTGTACTCGTATAAAAAAGAAGCAGAAAGACGCGATTTATCCGCAAAGTCTTTGGTGAAGTCAATGCTTCCAAGCGCAAAATCACCTTTCCTGATCCGTAGATTTTCATTGAAATATTGAAAAGAGTAGAGCTCAGCTCCTCTAAGTGATCCACGATTTTCAAGATATAGTATGTCAGCGGTGCGGTCTTTACTCCTTCTGCCGCCATATAGTCCGAGACTTAGATTACTGGACTTAGTCGGAGAGAAGCCAAGTGTGAGGCGGCCTGAGTTGTTTCTTTCATCGAAGCTACGCTCGCCATCGGAGGGAAATTCGGTCAGTGTATCGCCCACAATCGTGGATACTTCTCCCACACGTCTGCCGGAAATATCGTTTCGCAGATAATTGGCACCTATTGAAATATCCCACTTTTTCTTCCTGTAGTTGATTGTGAAATCAGCTCCGTATCTTCTGGCCTTACTTGCATTATCATAGTCTTCTATGCTGGGTAATCCGCCTCTCGTATTTAATTGCAGAAAAACTCCCTCCTCCAATTTTTTTGCTGTGATCAGATTGATGATTCCGGCTTTACCTTCTGGGTCATACTTTGCTGATGGTGCGGTCAATACCTCTATAGATTCAATAGAGTTCGCAGCAAGTTGGTTTAGCAGCACCGCAGCATCTGTTTGAATGGGTTTTCCATTGATCATCAAAACAAAACCTGTGGTTCCACGAAGGGATATTTCGCCATTTGCATTTACTGAAATGCCCGGTAGGTTTTTGAGAAGATCCGTTGCAGTACCGCCAGTACCAGATAGAAAGCGCTTACTATCAAATACCTGTCTATCCACCTTGCTTACTACCGTAAGCTGCTCGCCTGTTACAGTAATTTCATCAAGCAGACTTTGGGAAGGTTTTAAGAAGATAGTTCCAAGCTGTATGGAATTGCCTTCTTTAAGCTGGATTTCCGAAATGATTTTTTTGTTGTATCCAAGAAAGCTTATCTCCAAATAGTGTGCAGATGACGGAACTCCTTGCAGCTGAAAACCTCCTGAAATGTCTGCTATGGTTCCTGCTGAAAATGAACTATCAGCGCTGCTATATGCTGCCACAGTGGCAAAACTCAAAGGATCACCAGTGTTTTCATCAACTACCGTACCCTCCAGAAATTGCGAATACCCTGCTGTCCAGATGAGAAAGAAAGATAGTACAATGCAGAGCCTCATTTCCGCAAATGAAAGCAGAAAGCCATTACCCTCGTGGATGATGCTAGAACAAACGAATTTCTAGAGGCGAAAAGGACCAAATTGAGATTAATCCCTTGTTTTCAGTGATACAGTCTCATTGATCCAACAACCAACTGTAATGCTTTGGCCTGTCTCATATGCTTCTGTAAATATCTCTTCTTTGGAAGGAAACTGCTGTTTAGCTGCATTCATTTGGCTGCTATTTCCAGCTTTTGCGTACATGTCATAGGCGGCTATAAAGACTGCACGGTCTAGCACTTTGCTTTTCCTCCCTGCGCAATCGTCGAAACTTGTGAAATATAGATTGCCGATAAGATTGTAGGCTTCTGGACTTCCTGGTTTTGCGCTCAGCGCTTCATAGGCGATAGATCGTGCTCTGGTCTTATTGCCTTTTTTGCTTTGTATAGATGCTTTGCCCATCAATGCATCAAACTTCTCTTCTTGGGTTGTAGCCAACTCCACCGCTTTCTCAAAAAACGCTAAGCTTTTGCTGTAGTCTCCATTGCTAAGGTACCTGCTACCGATGGCATTGGCCAGCGTGAAGGTGGGCTGTTCTTTAAAAACTGGCTCACTCGCTTCTAAGAAAAAAGGTTGATCAGTACACTTGGCTTGCACAGAGTATTTGAAAATCTTCTTAGCCGTGGCAAGATCGTTAGGATTTGCCTTGAACTTAGGCACCAGTTTTTCTTCAATAAAGGCACAAGTCAAAATGCCGTCTATTGAGCTGAGCCAAGCATCTGTTTTATCCTGCTCTTTTTTAAGGCGCTCAGGACTGACGCCATTTTTTCTTTTTGTTTCAATGATTTCCGAGATCTGCGAATGGATGTCCAAGACCTTTTCCGCAGGCATTTTTTCCGCGTCTCGCTGGTGATACAACTTTGCCAAAAGCATGTAAGAATTAAGGTTGAAGTCAGAAATTTCAGCTCCATTCATTTCGTAAGCTTTCTCATAGAGTGTCACCAGCATAGGATATTTTGCCGGGGATTTGTAATACAATTGAAAAGCCTGATATGCTTTTCGATCCATTGTGTTTGCATCATTGTCAAAATACTTGATCCGCTGATCATACATCCAGAGGATAGAGTCTTTCAATTGTTCTTTCCGCGTCTTGTCCTCGGTCTCTTTCATGATTTCTTCAAGGCATTTCACACCTTCTATGTAGATGGTCTGGTGCAACTCTGGATTGTTTTCATAAATCCAATTGAGTTCTTTTAGCGCTTTTGCATGCTCGCTTGTTGCAATAAGAAGTTTATAGTAGGCTTGCTTTTCTTTTGCCTGACTAAGTATTTCAGGATCTTCTGGCCAGTTCCATCCCTCTTGGGAAACCAGCGGTAGGGATGCCATGAATATTAGCGCAGCGTAGCAGATTCTTTTCATTTTCTTGCTTAGAATTTACATAGAGTAACAAAGATAGAGCCAAATTTCGGACGGTTGCTGTCGTTTGAGCAGACCTTTTGGATACTTATCTGACAGTGCTTCTACGGAGTGGACAGCTTTTCAGTTTTTTGATGTAAATCTTCTGCACCCTTTATTGCTTCAAATATGAGTTTATACTGCGAATGCCAAAAGGTATTTTTTTCTCCCTCATTAATTTTGAAGGCAAGGAAGAAAGTTTGAGCTTCTAAAGTGTTTAATCTAAAGGAAATACTGAGCGTTTCGCTGATTTTGTTTTCGGTAATAGATATTGTCGGAAGCATTCCAATTATCATCGATCTAAGAAAAAAGACAGGGCATCTACAGTCTGGAAAAGCTACGATTGTTTCAGGTGTTTTGATGGTGGTTTTTCTTTTTCTGGGTGAAAGCATACTTAGTCTATTTGGAATCGACGTTAGTTCCTTTGCAGTGGCAGGAGCGATTATCATGTTTATCATTGGTATGGAGATGATTTTGGGATTACAGTTTTTTCAGGCAGGGGCCGACGGTGAGCACAGCAGCGCCACCATTGTTCCGCTTGCTTTTCCTTTAATTGCAGGTGCAGGAACCATGACCACTTTGATTTCGCTAAAAGCTGAATATACTACAGCCAATATTTTAGTGGGTATAGTGCTCAATTTAGCGTTGATATATCTCGTACTGAAAACCTCGGGGTGGCTGGAGCGCAAGATTGGTCAGGCTGGCTTTAATGTGTTAAGGAAGGTTTTTGGTATCGTTTTGCTTTCTATTTCTATAAAAATTTTCAAGAACCATTTCTTCTTATGATTCAAATGTTTACAGATGGTGCTGCAAGAGGAAACCCAGGACCCGGTGGGTATGGTACTATCCTAAAATATGGCGAGAATGAAAAGGAAATCTCGCAAGGGTACAGGAAGACTACCAATAATCGTATGGAGCTGATGGCCGTTATTGTGGGCTTGGAAGCAATAAAAAAGCCGGGATGGAAGGTGAAGGTCACTTCGGACAGTAAATATGTAATTGACGCGATTTCCAAAGGTTGGCTCAAGTCTTGGGTCAAGAAAAACTTTAAAGGCAAGAAGAACCGAGACCTTTGGGAGCGTTACCTCAAGGCAGCAGCACCCCATCAGGTTGATTTCAAATGGGTAAAAGGCCATGCAGGGCATCCGGAAAATGAACGCTGCGATCAATTGGCTGTTGACGCCTCCCACAGTAAAGATTTACTTATTGATGAGGTTTTTGAATCAGGGAACTGAAATTTTCTTCTCCCACTGCCTGTGATAAACCTTACGTTTTAAGCAGTCTCGGTGCGGCTGATAGTCAATTGCAATAAGTTAAAATCAAGGAAAGATGTCCCTGCTAAATCGACTATTTTAGAGGCATAAATAGGAAAAATGAATAAAGGTATTCTCTACTTGATTTTTGTTACCGTGGTAATCGGTTCCTTGATGTTCTACTTTAAAGTGAAGCGAGATAAAATGCTTGAAAATCCGAATCTTTCGGATTTAGCGACCGAGCCTGACCTATTGGTAGGAACTGCCGATCAGAGCTTCCATGATGACCGATCAGAAGCTGCCATCAAATATTTAGACGAGGCGATTCGCATGATGAAACTTCTTGAAAAAGATGGTGATAGCGTTAGCATCGGTGCGATTGAGCTAGCTATTTATGACCTGGAAGTTGTGGAATGGCACATTAGGGAAGAGGACATCAATGATGACTTAATGTATGAAGCATTTGCTGACGCGATGAATTCACTCGCGTTTGCTTCCTTACAGGTTTCAGAGCAATTCATTAGAGAAGGGAAAAATGAGCAGGCTAAAATCACGATTGATCACGCCATGGATCATCTTCAAAACTCTATTCGGTTTGCAAGGGGACAGCAGAAAGAGGACGAAATCAGAATTGCAGGACATTTACAACGGCTGATTGAAAATCATTGGGAAAATGATTTATCAAAGATTGATTTGGTTATGGCTGAGATTGACTCTGTCGTGCAGGCCCACGTTATTGAATAGTAGCCTCCGTTGCACGTTCCTGAAACTCGAACCCCAGAGATTTTAACTCATCTAAGACAGGTCCATAGATTTTCCTGGCAGTGGGGATATTTATTCCAGGTAATGAGATCTCTCCAGTGAGTATTTTTTTTGCTGCGATCCCGAGCGGAAGCCCTACTGTTTTTGCCATGGCAGTTTGCTCTTGGTCCTCTCCCAAAGCCACCATGCTGGATTCTATTTGCTTTGCTTTCCCTCCATCTAGGTAATTGAATTTGTGCCACATTACAATCATGTCACGGTCTTGCGGATCAAGCGACCACTTCTTTTTTAAGATGTGCTCTAGAATTTGAGCCGGCGTGCCTTTTGTAAGACCTACCAGTTCGTTTCCAAAAAGACCCAGCCATTTGAGGCAATGCATGGTCTGCGATTCCACCGGCTGATTAATGTAATGTGCTAGTTTAAGCTCTACTGAGTCATGTGGATTGTAGGAGAGGAAGGAGTTGATATATTGGCGATGCGTCATAGCAGCTACATTCTCCATTTCGTAAGTATCCTCAGTAGCACCTAGTTGCACAAACACATCCCAGGCAGCGCAAAATCCCGGACGCCTTAAGGTGCCTCTATACAGCGTACTGATACCACGGAGCTTATAAACATCAAGGTAAGCGAGCGAATCACGATTTGCATACCCTTCAAAATACCCATGACCCGGTATATAGATCATCTCCGTACGTTTAAAGAGCTTGTGGTATGGAATGTATTTGTATCTATCTTCTTGAATGAACTTACAGGTTCCTTGCCCTGCCAGTACCACGTTTCGGGGATTCCAGGTAAACTTATATCTCCAGGGATTATTGCCTTCTGACACTTCTGCAATCAATCCACCGGTAAATGTTTCAAAGCCTGTCAATTCGCAATTATTTTCTTTGAGCTCATCTATTACTTTCATTGCACTCATGTGATCGATTCCGGGATCAAGGCCCATTTCCATGATTACCGTTTTTCCGGCCTCCCTAAATTGATTGTCTAGTTGCTTGATGTCCTCCTTGAGGTAGGACGCAGTAAGAAAATGAGTTCCAAATTTTGCGCAACTTTTTGCAACAGCGATATGAAACCTTGCAGGTAGCATTGAAATGACCAGGTCATGCGACTTGATTGCCTTGTCTACACTTTCATGGTCCTCCACATCGAGGCTTAAAACAGTTGCATAAGGGTTTGAGCCGATTTTGTTAGCGGCTAATTTGGTTTCCTTCTCTGCAAGGGTTAGTTGCCACTGTTCAGATTCAGCGTGCCCCAATAGGTATTTAATCAAAGAAGCACTGGACCGTCCGGCACCAATGACCAGTATTTTTTGCATAGAAACAAATATGACTCGGACGAATTTATTTCTATGGTTTTGCAGGCTTTTTATTCACGGTGGTTGAGTTTGCCTGTGCTACAGGAAGTATCAATAGGTCGCCGATGACCACATGGTCTGGCCTGCTGAGAATAAACTCAATGGTATCTGCAATGTCTTCAGCCTGAAGCGGGTCGTAGTTTTGGTAGATGGAGGCTGCTCTTTCTTTATCGCCCTTGAAGCGCACTTCACTAAATTCTGTTTCTACAAGCCCTGGATTGACGGAGGAAACCTTTATTCCGTGCTCATTAAGATCGAGTCGCATCCCTTTTGTTAATGCGTCAACAGCGTGCTTTGAGGCGCAGTAAACGTTTCCTTTGGGGTACACTTCCAGGCCTGCTATACTACCGATGTTGATCACATGTCCCTTTTTTCTCGCAACCATTCCTGGGAGAATTGCTTGCGTCACGTATAGCAACCCTTTCACATTTATATCGATCATTGCATCCCAATCAGCCGAGCTACCATCCTGGATATAATCTAGTCCATGTGCATTTCCCGCATTATTGATAAGCACGTCTATTTGGCTCCAATCTGGCGGTAGCGCATTTATGTTGGTCGATACTTCTTCCTCATCGCGCACATCAAAACTCATTGTAAATACTTCGCAAGGAAGCTCGGAGGCCAGATTTTCGAGACGATCTACTCTCCGTCCGCAGATCACAAGGTTGTATGTTTTGGATAGGCTTCTTGCCGTAGCTGCACCAATTCCACTACTCGCACCAGTAATAAGTGCCACTGGCTTTTTGTGCATCATTTACGATCGTCTTTTATTTTTCTAAGCCTCTTTGCTTTGATTTTACCGGCTTTCTTGCTTCTTGGGTTATCAGGCCCACCTTCAAAAGTGATGAATATGCCCAGATTCTGGGTGGTAAGTCTGCTCAGACCTATGCTGAACTCATTGGGCTCACCCTCTGTGAGCATATTCCTAAGACCATAGGAGTACCTTATTTCAGGGGAGAACTTGAAGAAAGGATAGAAAACGTCCAGACCCACTCCTACATCTATCGCAACGTTCCAATTCTTAAGTTTCAACTGCTCTTGTACATCCACTTCATCACCCCTTCCTGAGGCTTCCAAAGAGGGATTTACTCCGAACACCATGTACATTCCTAGATTGCCGCGTCTGGCAGATTTGTACTTAAAAAGCATAGGAAGCTCAATCATGGTCGCGTCTTTGAGCTCACGGAGTATTGAGCCATTGGTGAATCTGTAGGTCAGGTCATGCTCATAAAAACCGACTGTGGGAAGCAACCTGAAATCCAGGTACTGAGCCACTCTCATGTTGATCACAAAGCCTAATTTGAAGCCTCCGAGATTACCAGGAACGATCGAGTGTACTGTATCTAGCGCGGGAGTTACGAAAGTATCCGAGTACTTAGTTACATATTTTGAGGAATGTATCCCAATCAGGAATCCGTAATGAATCCACTGGTTGTCGTAGTTTATGAGGTTATCTGTCGGGTTGTTTTGTGAAAAGCAATTGCTAATACTAGCTACCACTAGCAGTAAGCTTATTGCTATTTTTCTCCAATGTAGATGGAGCTTATTCCCAGGGTAAGTGGTTTGCATAAGGTGTTTTTGAAACCTGTTTTACCCAAAATATTGAGAAAGCGCTCACCATAAGGGAACTCACTCACCGATTCTGGTAAGTAAGTATAGGCAGCAGTATCTTTCGAGATCAACTTTCCTACTTTGGGTAATATCCAGCGAAAATAAAAACTGTAAAGTTGTTTGAACGGAAAAACGGAAGGTTTAGAAAATTCAAGGATCACAGCCTTTCCGCCGGGCTTTAGCACCCTTAGCATTTCCTGAAGTCCCTTTTCCAAATTTTCAAAGTTCCTTACTCCGAATGCAACGATGATTGCGTCAAAGTTATTATCACTAAAATGCAGGTTTTCTGAATCTCCCGACTGCATATCGATGATGTGATCAAACCCTCTTTTTTTCATTTTTTCACGGCCGACATTAAGCATACCTTCAGATATATCCACGCCGATGATCTTTTCAGGGTTAAGCTTCAAAGCTTCTATAGCAAAGTCCCCTGTACCGGTGGCAATATCAAGTAATTGCTTAGGCGAGTCTTTTTGTAACATTTTTACGGCCTTTTTACGCCACCTGATGTCAATTCCAAGACTTAGAAAATGATTCAAAAAGTCGTATTTGCCTGATATGCTGTCGAACATATCTGCCACCTGCTTTTTCTTTGCTTCCGACTTATCTTTGTAGGGTAGTACTTCCATTTTGTGCTGCAATGTTAGGTCAATAAACCTCTTGTCGGGTTAAATGTTGCTGTTTCTTCTTGTATGATTACTACTGCTGATTTTGTAAAAAGTAGTGCCCGAGTGGAAGATTGTCCTGATCGGATGATTCCTGAATATGCCTTTATTGGTCGATCCAACGTGGGTAAGTCCAGTCTGATCAATCACCTCACCAATAGAAGAAAATTGGCCAAGACTTCTAGCACACCCGGTAAGACCCAACTGATCAACCATTTCCTCATTGACGATGCCTGGTACCTAGTAGATTTACCGGGTTATGGATGGGCGAGAACCAGCAAAACCAATAAAAATGACTGGAAGATGATGATCGAGAATTACTTAAAGTTGAGACCCAACCTTGCCTCCGTTTTTGTTTTGGTAGACATTAGGCATGAGCCCCAAAAGAACGATTCAGATTTTATCAATTGGTTAGGAGAGGAGGGCATCCCTTTTAGTATCGTCTTCACAAAATCGGACAAGCTTGGTGTAAATGCAGTGTCAAAAAATGTAAACAATTACAAGACTCATTTAAGTAAGACATGGCAGGAATTACCGCCAACTTTCATAACATCGTCCGCGAATAAGACCGGTGGAGCGGATCTGCTGGAATTTGTGCAGAAGATCAATTCGTCATTAGTAAATTAAATTTCAAGTATTAACTCATAGATATGGATTTTGGCGACATAGCGGCTGTCTCAGGAAAAGGCATGCTCTTTAAAATAATTAACCCTGCAAGGACCGGCGTGGTACTGGAAGCAATGGATGATTCCAAAAAAAGAATGGTAGCAACCATGCATACCAAGGTCAGTGTACTTTCAGAAATTTCCATCTATACCACAGATCAAGAAGGTGCAGTCGCTCTTACAGAAATTCTGCAAAACATTCACAAGGAATTTGCCGGAGATACGGACTTAGACAAAAACAGTACTCCTGAAGAGTTGAAATCTTTCATGCAGTTTATACTACCCACCTATGACGAAAATCGGGTTTATGTTTCAGATATCAAGAAGGTAGTGAGTTGGTACGCGCAGCTTGTAAAGCACGTCCCTGAATTGCTCGAAGCTTCCAGTACTGATTCCCCGGAGGATACAGAAAATACCGACGAAAATGAATGAGGCTAGATACAAGTTTCAAGCCCGATGGGCAGATTTAGATGCCAATGGTCACATGCGTCACACCGCCTACAATGATTACTGTGCCCAAGCCAGGCTGCTTTATTTTGAGGACATCAGTATGCCTTTTCACGAGCTGGTGAAAATGGGGATTGGTCCCATTCTATTCAGAGAGGAAACGCGATTTTTCAAGGAGATCAGAATGAATGAAAAATTTGAAGTCGGGTTTCAGATTTCTAAACTTCGTAAGAACGGTTCAAAATGGTCCTTTCGACATAACATTTACGCTTCTACAGGAGAGTTATCCGCTAAAGTAGAAGTGGATGGCGCGTGGCTCGATCTAGTGAAAAGAAAAACCACAATTCCTCCTGAGAGGCTGGGTGGCCTGCTTGTAGAGGGTATTTTCTCTGATGATTTTGAATGGATTCCAGATAAAGTGAGCTAGCAGCTTTATTAAACGAATTATATTCTATCTTCTATTACTCGTGTATTTCGGTAGACTGAGAGGAGTACTCCTCGTCTTCAATAAACTGGATAGCTCTTTTTACCAAATTGGCAGAGCCCAGATAAAGGGGAGATCTTTGGTGAAACGAAGTAGGCTGGATTTCTAAAATGCGCTGCTTTCCATCAGTGGCCAAACCTCCGGATTGCTCGGCAATAAATGCCAATGCATTGCACTCATATAGCAGCCTCAATTTACCCTTGGGATCCTTGTGGGTATTGGGATATAAATAGACGCCCCCTTTTAGCATATTCCGATGGAAGTCTGCCACAAGAGACCCAATGTACCTTGCAGACATTCCTTTTTGTTTGCAATCTTCAATATAGGCTCTCATTCCAGGATGGAAATTGTAGTAGTTACCTTCATTGATGGAGAAGATCATTCCGTCTGTAGGGCACTCCATACTATCGTGAGAGAGCACAAATTCTCCCAGACTGGGCTCCAGTGTAAAACCATAAACTCCAAATCCGGTGGTGTAGACCAGCATAGTGGATGACCCATATAATATGTAGCCGGCAGCAACTTGCTCAGTACCTTTCTGTAGTATATCCTCTTCTTGTACGGTACCTCCGACAGGAGATACCCTCTTGTATATAGAAAAAATGGTTCCGATAGATACATTGACATCAATGTTGGAACTCCCATCCAGAGGATCTATGGCTACTACATACCTGCAATTGGGATTCAGGTGAGTAATCTCGCTGTTTTCTTCCGAGATGATGGCACAGGTCATACCACCGTTTTTCAGGGCTCGGGTAAATCGTATGTCTGCAATTACGTCTAGTTTTTGCTGGTCTTCTCCCTGCACATTTTTTTCTCCAAATCCACCTGCGATATCCAGTAGACCAGCCTTATTTACTTCCCTATTGATGATTTTCCCAGCTAAAGCAATATCTCTTAGTAATTGTGAAAGCTCACCCGTAGCAAATTCAATTTCATCCTCCTTTAGTTTGATAAATCTATCTAGGGTGGTGCCTATTGGAAGACCAAGTTTACTTTTGTGCATGTTATGACTATTTGGATTAATGCTGGGGTATATGTACGAAAATATACAATGTATTACTAGTAATCCTTCTTCTTAAAAATAGCGGATCGCTGGTTTTTCTTCGTTTGGAAACGAACCATACTAATTGCGAGCTGCCGACACAATTCAGAAAAATATAAAATGCAAGTATTCAAGTTTGGCGGTGCCTCAGTAAAAGATGCTGACGGCATAAAAAATTTAGCGCAAATCGTCTCAAGTTTTCCTCAAAGCCCGCTGGTTATTGTGGTATCGGCCATGGGGAAAACCACCAATAAGCTTGAAGAACTTAAAAACCTGGCTTTTAAGCAAGCTTCTTACGGGACACTACTGGAAGAGATAAAAGGCTACCACCGAGAGATCGCCGTGAAATTATTAGGAGAGGTTCCTGAGGCATACGTCAAGTTTGAAAAATCCTTGGAAGATCTACTGATCGATTTGGCCTCAAAAGACGAAATGGTGGCTTATGATATGATTGTGCCTCACGGGGAACTAATGTCTACCTCCCTCATCGGTGCTTACCTAAATAAAGTTGGCTCGGCTATTGAGTGGATGGATGCGAGAAGTATCATCAGGACGGATCAATATTTCAGTGAAGCAAATGTAGATTGGGTGGTCACGGAGCGACAAATTCAGGATAAGCTGAGCCCAATTTTGTCTAGCAATTCTGTGATTACGCAAGGCTTCATTGGATCGGATGTCGAGGGAAATTCTACCACATTGGGTAGGGAAGGTAGTGACTACACAGGTGCTATCCTGGCATCATGCCTCAATGCATCAGGGCTTACCGTCTGGAAGGACGTTCCGGGTATCCTTAACGCCGATCCACGAATTCTGGGAAAAACAGAGCAATATAATCATCTCAGTTATCGAGAAGTTACGGAGATGACCTACTACGGAGCACAGGTGATTCACCCTAAAACATTGAAACCTCTAGCTCAGAAAAGTATTCCGCTTACGGTCCGGTCTTTTGTGAATCATACACAGCAAGGCACTACTATTTCGGATATTGAGACAACAAAAACCATCCCTTGCTTCGTATTCAAAGGGAATCAGCTTCTGGTAACGGCCCAAGTAAAAGACCATAGCTTTATGGAGGAAAAGAAGTTGGGTCTAATCTTACAAGTACTTGATTTACTGAATATAAAAATCAATCTGATGCAAAACTCAGCCTTGACTTTTTCATTCTGTATTGACAATAGAGATTTCAAAGCCAAGAGAATAAGGGAGCTGCTGAATCGGGATTTTCTCTTATCATTCGAGGAGCCTTTAAAGCTGGCGACCATTAAAAATTACACTGAGGATTCCTTTGCTGTCTTGCCTAAAGACAAATCTGTGATCATGGAGCAAAAGACCGCTAGTAATTACCAGGTTCTTTACAAGTAGTCACTATTTTGGAAGAATGTGTGTATGGAGTTCTAGGAAAATCTCTGAATAGTTCTTTGAATACCATTTAGGTAGGAGCTTCCAAAAAGATTTACATGCACCAAGAGTGGGTAAATATTGTGAATATCTATTCTTGATTCAAAGCCCTTTTCAAGCGGGTAAGTCTGCTCGTAAGATTGATAAAATGTCCGATCAAATCCTCCGAAGAGATGTGTAAAAGCAAGCTCTGTTTCACGATGGCCATAATGCACCGCGGGATCAATTAATACTGGACATGCATTAGAATTTGCTAAAAAGTTACCATTCCAAAGATCTCCGTGGAGTAGCGCAGGAGTTTCTGCAGGAATCAAATCAGGCAAGCGTTTACAAAGCGATTCAACTCCTTTCGCGGTTTTACTATCGATCAGTCTTTTTTGCACTGCCAGCTCCAATTGTGGAAGAAGCCGCTCTTGTGTATAAAATGAAGCCCAGCTACCATGCTGGTGATTGGATTGGTGCAGACTACCGATGAAATTGTCGTGATCAAGTCCGAATTGGTCAGCGGTTTCTTGGTGCATTAGGGCCAAATCTCGTCCAAAGATCTTCCAGAATTGGGAAGTTTGGTGTCCCTGATTAATCCATTTTAACAATAGGTAGGATTTGTCCTTAACAACTCCTGATCCAAGGATGTCTGGCACTTTAATTTGTGAAGCGTCTTTTAAGACAGCAAGTCCTTGCTTTTCCGCTTTGAAAAGATCGTTCCTGTCCTTGGAATTCCATTTGACGAAGTAAGAGTCATGGTTTGTATTTAACCTGAACGCATTGTTGATACAACCTCCACCAACATTATTGTAGTTTTTTAGCTTTTCACCGTGACAGTGTGTGTCTAAGATGCTTTGAAAGAAATTCTCAAGCATGGCACTGTGAAAGTGAGGCTAGTAGGGCCAACGAAGAATACAATTCTCGTTCTTCAGAATCTTGCTAATTTGATTTTCTTTCAAGAGCATGGATTAGACTTTCAATCGAGCGATCCAAAATCTGATATACATTCTTAAATCCATCCTTGCCACCATAATAGGGATCGGGCACATCTCCTTTGGAGATAGGGTCATAGTCACGCATCAAGTCTACGTTTCTATTTTCTGTACCTGATTCTAAAGATAAGGTCTTGAGCATCTCAGATTGATTATTTGTATCCATGGCGATCAGGTAATCAAATTCCAGGGCATGTTTTGCTTCAAATTGCTGCCCTCTGTGATCAATGCTGATTTCATTTTCTCTTAAAACTTGGATCGTTCTGGCATCAGGTAGATCACCAATGTGATAGTCGGATGTACCTGCGGAATCTGCCTCATATTTACTGTAAAGGCCTTTTTCTTTGATATGGTGATTAAAGATGGCCTCAGCCATCGGAGAGCGGCAGATATTTCCGAGGCAAACAAATAAGATTTTTTTCATGGGGTGGTTACTTTTTGCAGACCTACCGTATTAACATTTACATAACACAAATTTATTCATACACCTGTTTGACAAACAATAAGAAAGTCTCGCTTTTGGCGAGACTTTTCTTTTTTAGGTGCTATTTATTTTGCTGTGGTTACCTGATACTAAGACCTGCCCCTACAGTTAATGTGTTGTACTTCTGTAATGCATAATCTACATGTAGGGTTAAAATCAGAAGTTTAATCCTTGCACCAATGTTTGCTCTGGGACCGCTAGAAGAAAATGCAAAACTCGAAGGATCCGTAAAGGTGCCCGCATCGGTTTCATAGGTGCCAAGAAGGTCAAAATTTGTTGTGGTAGTTGCAAAGCCCACTCCCGCAAAGACCGTAAGTACAGGAAGCGTTTTAGACACTAAACCTTGCACTGAAAAACCATTTGTGCTGAACTCCGCTACTTGATCGGGGCTCTGCTCGTCAAGGAAAATTTTTGTATTGAGTCGATTCCATCCCACGAAACCTGAGATATCAATAGGTAATTGCTTAAATCCGGGGATCCATTGCTTAAGATCATGAACAACACCCAACCCGAAAAGACTAAACTCATACTCGCCTTCGGATTCAATGGTTGGTACAAATCTTACTTTCAGGTCAGTATTTTTTACTAAACCAATACCAAGCTGCACCATCGCAGAAGGCACCGCATTAAATGGAATGCTCTCATCTATTCCCAATCCAGTAGGTGCAGAGATGGAGATAGACTGCCCACCATCAGATCGGTAATCAAGTAGTGGCAGATCGTCTGCACCTAAGTTTGGGCCAAAAAGCGTAGGAGCCTGATCATTTCCCGCAGCGCGGGAATTAGCATTAAGAGATATGTTTTCGTAATCATTGTCGTTTATGGTAAAAAACTCTGCATCGGAGGGTACCATAGCAGCTGTTCCCGTCACGGTGATGTCAAAACCTAGTAGTTTGTGAGGCTTTGCAGTATTATACCAACCACTATTAATTCCATAGCCAAAACCAACAAAAGCGGGTTCTAGATAATTCTCTAGCAGCGTGTTCGCGTCATCAACTCCGCCCTCAAGAAATGAGCTGAAATCTATTTGGGCAAATGAACTTCCTGCTGTGCAAATTAAGAGCACGGCCATGAGCTTT
>JBCCLV010000011.1:0-51714 GCA_039026695.1 Bacteroidota bacterium | reverse complement strand
ATTACACCATTAAGTCCAAGGGACTCCTGACCTCCTCCAGCTCCTTGCTGCTCACGTGGGTGTAGATCTCTGTCGTTTTGGCACTCGTATGCCCCAAAAGCGTCTGGATGTAGCGAAGGTTGGTCCCGTTTTCCAGCAAATGCGTAGCAAAGCTGTGCCTCAACGTATGAGGCCGCACTGATTTCTGAACCCCTGCCCTCTCCACCGCCCTTTGCAGCACCTTCCGCACGCTGCTGCCACTGTAGGGCTTTCCTTCCTGCCCTTCAAAAAGGTAATACTGTGGACGGTAAGCCCTGAAATAGATCCGTAGCAGCTTCAAAAGCATCGGCGACAGCACCGTAAGCCGGTCCTTTACTCCCTTGCCTTCTCTTACCCACAATCGCATGTGCGCTGAGTCTACATCACCCAGACGTAGATTCAGCAACTCTCCTATCCGCAATCCCGCACTGTACAAGGCCGTGAGCATGGCTTTGTGCTTTATATTCCTTGTGGCTTTTAAGATTCGCTGCACCTCCACTATTGAAAGTACCGTGGGCAGCTTCTCTACTTTTTTGGGGCGGCTGATCTCGAAAAACTTTCGGTCATGACCCAATACTTGTTCCCAATAGAATTTGAGCGCATTGATACTCTGGTTTTGGTAGGACCTGGATACCTTCTTTTTCTCCACCAATGCACATTGGTATGCCATGATCTCTTTTTTAATGATCTGATACAGTGGAGTGGGATAGTGGAATTTTAAAAACTCCCGAAACATGTACTTATACGTGCGCAAAGTGGACTGGCTGTACCTGGAAACCACCAGCTGTTGATCAAAAAGCTCAAAAGCTTCGGCATATGCGTTTTTTACCGCAAGAGAAGGTGTTTTACAAGTCGTTTCCATTCTTGCCACAAAACAAAGTGGTATTAGGACAATAAGCGTATTAATAAACGTCTAGATACATTTATAAACGTTTATTAAACGGATAAAATACACTTTTCCTAAAATCCGCTAGCCGCAGGCATCAAATCAGCTGGCTACTGCTTTGAAAATGGTGTATTGTACTTGGAAGCAGGTGAGAAGAAAATGGGAAAACAGCATCACAGATAAACTGGAATTTTTAAGTCGCTTTAGTAACAACGAACGACAATCGGAATTTGTAGTATCCATCCAACATTGAGCCATCTGCAGATGATTCGCTCTTTTGTGCTAGCTCCACTCCTACTTTACTCTATCAAAAAATAAGCTCAAATCGCCGAAAAGGATAGTTTTGCTGAATGACCAAACAGCAGGCACAAGAGCAAATAGAAACCCTTACAAACGAACTGAACCACCACAATCACTTATACTACCAGGAAAGTGCGCCCGAAATCTCGGATTATGATTTTGATCAGCTTTTGAAGCAGCTGGAAAGACTCGAGGCTACTTACCCTGATCTTAAACTACCCCACTCTCCTACCACTCGGGTTGGCGGTACAATTACCAAAGAGTTTGAGACAATCGAGCATAAATACCGAATGCTCTCCCTCGGCAATACGTATTCTAGGGAAGAGCTTCTGGAATTTGACGGTCGGGTACGAAGAGGATTGGGGACTGATGACTATGAATACATCTGCGAACTAAAGTTTGACGGTGTGGCAATAAGTCTGCGCTATGAAAATGGAATACTGGACAAAGCCATTACCCGAGGAGATGGGACTAAAGGAGATAACATCACAGCAAATATCAAGACCGTAAAATCCATACCGCTCAAGATATTGGACAAGGCTCCAATCACTGCTTTTGAAGCACGAGGTGAGGTATTTATGCCCAAAGAAGCTTTCATAGAACTGAATCAAAAAAGAGAAAGAGCAGGCGAGTCATTATTGGCAAACCCGCGAAATACGACTTCAGGAACCCTAAAAATGCAAGATTCCAGTATCGTAGCAGACCGCAAACTAGATTGCTATATATACTCCTACCTAAATGAGGAGAAGAGCTTCGAAACACATGAGCAGTCTCTCCTATTTCTTAAAAATGCAGGCTTTAACGTTTCACAGACTTACGACAAATGTGCCGGTATGGATGAGGTGTTGGCATACATCCAAAAATGGGATCAGAAGCGGCATGAGTTAAATGTGGAAACTGATGGTATTGTGATCAAAGTGAACAACCTTCAGCAACAGGAAGAGCTTGGTTTTACAGCCAAAAATCCTCGCTGGGCCATATCTTTCAAGTTTCAGGCTGAATCCGCCACTACACTCCTCAGAGACATAAGCTACCAGGTAGGCAGAACCGGAGCAGTTACGCCAGTGGCTGAGTTGAGTCCCGTGCTATTAGCCGGGACCACCGTAAAGCGCGCCTCACTTCACAATGCTAATGAGATTGAGCGGCTGGACGTGCGGATAAGTGATACGGTTAAAGTGGAAAAAGGTGGAGAAATCATTCCAAAAATCACCGGAGTTGCAGTTGAAGCGCGCAAGAGTAATACCTCACCTCACGAGTATATTTCTGAGTGCCCTGAATGCCAGACAAAGCTCATCAGAAGAGAAGGCGAAGCACAACACTATTGCCCCAATAAGGATACTTGTCCTCCACAAGTCCAAGGCAGAATTGAGCACTTCATCAGCCGCAACGCAATGAATATTGAGTCCCTGGGTCCGCGTACCATACGCGGATTTTTGTCAAAGGGTCTTATAAAAGACTTCTCAGATCTCTATTTTTTATCGTTTGAAATGATCAACAACCTGCAATTTGAGGAGATAGACGAGCATACAGGAGATGTTTCCAAGCGATCCATCAAGGAGAAAACAGCAACCAATATCTTAGCGTCAATCGAAGCATCAAAGAAGCAACCTTTTGAACGAGTGCTGTTTGGCTTGGGTATTAGATACGTTGGGAAGACAGTCGCAGAAAAATTAGCGGAAGCTTTTGGTTCAATAGACACCCTTAAAGCAGCCGAAAAAGCGCAAATTGAAAATGTGCACGAAATAGGTGAGCGGATAGCGGATAGTCTTGTAGCCTATTTTGCCGAGGAGCAAAATTTGAGAATCGTAGAAAGACTAAGACAAGCAGGGCTCTCGCTTGAGCTTATTAAAAACACAAACGCCAGCGACCAATTTGCAGGACTCACATTCGTGGTTTCCGGTGTATTTGTGTCTTTTGATCGAGAAGAACTCAAGCACATGATTAAAGAAAATGGAGGAAAGGTCTCTAGCAGCATATCCTCAAAAACAAGCTACCTAATTGCGGGTGAAAATATGGGACCCGCAAAAAAAGAGAAAGCCGAAAAACTTGGTGTGGAAATTCTAAACGAAACAAAGTTCAAAGAAATGTTATCTCAATCGTGAAAAGTATTTTCCTACATTACAAAAGCAAGGCGAAGAGCAAGGAGCCAGAACACAAAAGTTTTGAGCAGTCAAAGAAGATTAAAATTCTCTTTAATGCAGAAGAATTTGATCAAGAGTTGGTCAGTGAACTTACGCAGAGCCTAGTAGCAGACAAAAAGGAAGTGTCGTTAATGGGTTACCACCCTGTCAAGGATGTCGTCGTAAAAAAATTGTCTTCTTACTTTTCAAGACGGGATATATCCGTTTTTGGAAGATTAAAAAGTGACCAGCTGGCTGACTTTATCCAAGCGTCTGCAGACTTTCTTATAGCTCTTGACACCTCTGGAAATATTAATTTTAAGTATGTGCTCGCTCTCAGTGAGGCATCGTGTAAAATTGGTTTTGAAAATCAGGATTATAATCACCTCCTTTTAATGACCATGCACTTGACAAAAAACAAGTCTGAGTCTGTACGCCAACTGGTTACTTACCTTAAGAAAATTTAGCATGAAAGAGCTTTTTGGGGCTGGCGTGGCTTTGGCCACCCCGTTAAACGATGATTATAGTGTGGACTATGAAGGACTGGAAAGGCTGGTAAAACATGTGTTGGATGGTGATGCAGACTATCTGGTGGTGCAGGGAACTACAGGCGAGTCTCCGGTCTTTTCATGGGATGAAAAGCTACGAATACTGGACTTTGTACTGGAGAAAAACGCAGGCAAAAAACCAGTCGTTTTTGGCCATGGGGGTAACGACACGCAAACACTGATTGATACGGTAGCAGATCTCAGTAGATACCCACTTGCGGCAATACTGTCCGTAAGCCCTTACTACAGCAGACCTAGCCAGCAGGGAATTTTAAGACATTATGAGCTTTTAGCGGATGCATCCCCCTACCCGATCATTTTATACAATGTGCCTGCACGTACCGCCGGTAACGTGGAGGCGTCTACCACCCTTGCACTGGCAGAGCATAAGAATATTATTGCCATGAAAGAAGCCTCCGGTGACTTAAAGCAGTGCCAGCAAATCATCGCCGAAATGCCAGAAGAATTTATGTTGCTGTCTGGAGATGACCAAACCACATTTGAGCTGATCGGACAAGGTGCTTCAGGAGTGATCAGCGTGGTAGCCAATGTGCTTCCTGAAATTTTTGGAAATATGGTGCACGCGCGGCTTGAGAAAGATGAAGAAAAAGCCAGAACGCTTGATCAATACCTACAACCTGCCTATCATTTGTGCGGTGAAGAAGGCAATCCATCCTCTGTGAAAACAGGACTAGAAGCGCTGGGGATTTGTGCCCGTACGGTGAAAACACCGCTATTTAATGGATCAGATCAGCTTTTGAAGCGTTGGAAGCATTACCTTTCCTCTTCAGGTTAAAGAAATGAGACTTCCCAGCATCACCAAAAAATGGACATTTTTCTTTTATGTGCTTGACGCCAATCGCGACGGAATCTTGGAAGCTGATGACATAGAAGAGATTGTAAAGCGCGTAATTAATATTCGGACGGGCAACTTTAGCCCCGGAGAAATCCACCACCTTCGCTACCAGACACTAAAGAGTTTTGACAGATTACTGATAGAGGCAACCAACGGAAAGTCCCGTAAAATCCGACTTGCGGAATGGGTGCACATCATCGAAAAGTACAATGTGTCCGAACGCAAACCGTACTTTATTCGGTGGTTTGCTGCATCTGCCATGAAGTTTTTGTTTGATCTATGTGATCACAACCAAGATGGGGAAATAGACTTTGATGAGTTTGGCACCCTGTATAAAATTCTGGGACTTAGTAGAAAAGAAACTTTGCATGCTTTCAAGTATTTGGATGCCAACCGTGACTGTGTCCTTAGCAAATTTGAAATGTACAATGCAATCAAGGAGTTTTTCTCTGCCAGCAATGCTACGATTAACAACTACATGTTTGGTCAATATGAAGCCATCAGTGAAGAGTACTATCAGCAGATCTTTGATGAATAGATGATCTACAGCCCCGGTTTTTATTGGATATTCACTTAGATCAGGATTGAGGTCTATTTTTGAGTATGGAATCATTAACATCCACTTAATTTTATTGGAACCTGTAAGCAACACCAATCTCTTTCTTTCTAGCGCCTCAAAAAGCTCGTTCCCTTGAAGAAGTATCTGCTGATCATTTTGGTACTGCTTTTAGCGTGTATTGGCTACCTTATTTATAGCAAGTGGGTCAAAGATTCTAACCTTTCCGCATGGAGCTTCATACCGGCCGATGCTGCAGCTGTTTTTGAATTGGAATTACTAAAAGACTACCAGACCGTAAGCGGCTATCCAATCTGGAAAAATTTGGGGAAAACCCCTGGAATATCGTCAATTGACCATAGTATCTCATTTTTAGACTCTATCAATGGCAAAGGTGGATTTAGCACCATTTTTAAAGATGCTCCTACACTTATTTCAATTCATAAAACTGCCAGTGAAGGGTTTGATTTCCTTTTTGTTTTGGACGTGCAAAATATCTCTCAAAATACGTTTGTGGGAGCCACCTTAGGAAGGTTGAAAAAAGCCGGATACAAATTCAAATCGCGAAATTACAAGGGCTACAAAATCAGCGAGGTAAGCAACGGACAAGAGATTTTTGCCTCCATTTTTTACAAAAACTACTTCCTGGCCAGCTTTACCCCATATCTGCTTGAAGATGCCATCCGGACCATAGATGGGGAGCAAGCATCCTTTGATCAGCAGCAAGCAAACGGTCTAGAGACAGAGCAAGCGGGAGTAATTAAACTGCATACCCGTTTTCAGGAACTTACACTACTCCTTAAAGGAATTTCAGAAGAGGCAAGTTTGCCTTTTCAGTATGGAAAATATACTCTCAATGTAGACTCAACTCAGTTTGCCGCAAGCGGTATCACCGAGCCGGGTGGTAGCTGGCTAACGACACACCAGAAAGCCCCTGCTTCATTTGACATGGTAGAGGTGGTGCCTGAAAATACCTCACACTTGCTGCATATTGCCAGTACAGACTTAAACGACTGGAAAATCAGGCAAATGGATTGGATCGCGGTGCACCAGCCACTTGTCAAAGAAATTCAGGATTCCTTAAGAAAAACCTATGATTTTAGGGCGGAGCAGGTTTTAGATCTCATAGACGAAGAGATCGGAATTCTTCAAGTTGAGTCCGGGGCGCTAAGCGAGGAACGGCGATTATGTATTTTAGAAACGAAAAATATTGATGCGGCACTTGATTTCTTTAATGAGCTCACAGGCAGAATTGTAAGATCTAGGGGAGACACGATCTACTCAGAAACTTACAGCGAAAATGAGATTAGATATCTGCCAATTAGAAACTTTCCTCAGACCTTTCTGGGAGATATCGCAGGTGACTTTGCGCAGTGCTTCTACATCAACCACCGGAATTACCTTATTTTCTCCAACAACCTTCAGGAGCTTAAAAGTGTAATTGCTTCGATTCAAGAAGAAGAAACCTGGGGTAAATCCCTTGGTGTAAATGCTTTCCTCGAAGAAGTGAATAAAACTGCTAACCTAAGCTTGTACGTAAACATACCAAGATCACTAGGTCTCATCAAAAATGGGTTAAAAGCATCGTGGAGCGAGCACTTGGAAGCTAATATTGGCTCCTATCAGCGTTTTGAGTTTGCCGCTTTTCAGTTTTCCTTCTTGGATGGTAGCTACTTTAGTAATTTCACCTTCTCCCAGCCAGACCAAGCATCTACTACCGCATCTACGGTAAGCCCTGAAGCTGGCTTACAGTTTGCAAGTAAGCTGTTAAGCAAGCCCTATTTGCTCAAGACCCATGCTTACAGAGGTTTTGATATTCTGCTACAGGACAGCACCAACGCCATCTACTACTTGGATCCGGAACAAAATACCTTATGGACCGCAGAACTAGAGGCGCGGATAGTGAGCCAAGTCTACCCTATCGACTTCTACAAAAATGGTAAGATTCAGTATGCATTTGCCACCACTGGCCAAGTGCATATCTGGGATCGTACAGGACAATCCATCCCAGGGTACCCCAAGCAGCTTGATTCAGGACCCATCATGCATTTTGGGGTAATCGATTATGACTTGAGTAGAAACTACCGCTTTGCAGTGACCGATGATTCCGGAAAAACCTTCCTGACTGACAAGGAACTGAATCCACTAGAAGGCTGGAATCCAAAAACTTTCAAAAGAGAAGCCATACAACCCTTGGCACATCAAAGGTTGGGCAGGCGTGACATAATGCTTTCGATACAAGAGGACGGCATTATTAACATGACTAACCGGAGGGCTGAAAATATGCCTGGTTTTCCTTTTGATACCGGACACGACTTAAGCAATGGTTATTTTTTAAAAGCAAGCAATGGGCTGTCAAATTCTACTGTCACGGTGCTATCCGAATCTGGGGAGCTAGTAGAGATATCGCTTGAAGGAAATGTGATTCAAAAAAATCAGCTTTTAAAGACTTCAGCGAATGCACGCTTTCGACTTATCCAGGACGTAAAAGGAAAGTCCTTCCTGATCGCTCGTAAACAAGAAAATCAATATGATATACTGGACGATACAGGAAACCTCTTATTTACAAAAAATTACTTTACAGAGAATGAGCTCATCATTCAATACTACCAGTTTGGAGCAGGTCGCGATCTTATCGTTTTTACAGATCCGACTTCTCAAGCCCTCTACATTTACAATAAAACAGGTGCTTTACTTACAGGGAATCCACTCAAGTCGGCTCATGAGGTGAGTATTCTGTATTCTACCGTAAACAGGGAGTTTAAAGTCTACACCACCACAGGATCAAACCTAGAATTGTACACTTTTAAGTACTGAGCAGTATATGCTTCATGTTCACAGCGTCAGTGTAAGCAAAATCAAAAAACGGATTTTTTGTAGGTAGAGTGAGAAAATTTGAGAAATTGAATTACTGCCATTTAAAAATTCATAATGACGGTAATTATCTGAATTGCTCAAAATCTTCTTTTTGTCCAATTCATCTTCTGATAATTATTACTTTTGAGGCCGCACATGGCACAAGACTACAGCCAACGATTAGAAAACTTAAAAGCAAGAAGGTTTGATGAAGCCCGAAAAGAACCAGTCTTATCGGACTCTTTTACGACAACCGGCTACCCGGAATCTGTAACCTATGCGTTGGAATCAATGGTGGAGATTGATCCTGCATACGCGTATAAGGTCTACGCTATCTCCAGAAGGATCCACGAAAAACTAACTAAAGCGTTACGCAAGAGAGGATACTATGTAGACTACCGGTACCAAGGAGAATTGAAGACCTATTCAAACATTTTGCTGTACGGAGATGTGGAACTGATTGTGATCAAACGAGATGTGAATGACAAACCTCACCTGGATGTACAAAGGCTTGCCATGGAGCTTCTTGAAATTTTGCGTGGGGACCCTGAGTATAGGTCAATTGATTACTCTGACAAAACCCGGATACGCATCACGGCCATGAAACCGACATGCGAGATAGACATCTTGCCTTCGATGTGGGTTGATAGTCTGGAGTACAAGCAGACAAAAAATGAAATTTATAGAGGTATTTCTGAATTCGATTTCAAGAACAAACGAATCAAAAAATACTTGCCGTTTTTAAACATCGCACGTATCAATGCCAGGGACCAACACACCTCAGGAATTTTTAAGTGCTTATCCAGGCTTTTAAAAACACTACGTGCGGATAGTGAAATTCGCATTGATCTCAAAGACAGTGAGATCAATGCGGTTTTATATTCACTGGAAGAAAAATCCTTACAGATAGACCAAAAGCACATCTTGGCCCTGCTGCCCAAAGTAGAAAAGCAACTAGGCTTTTTCGCGACAGACCGTGCTGCCTTTGAAAAACTACTATCTCCTTCAGGAAAGGACCGAATTTTTAAAGGAAGACCAGATAAGCAACAAGAACTTGGAAATCTAAAAGATCAGCTAGCACTGTTGGTAAGTGACTTAAAAGACGATCTTGAAGAACGGAATCTTCGTATCGAATCACCTTTGGAATACGCTACTTCTATAAGCTAGTCTGCGAGTCCGGCTCTCTTCAGTAGTGCCGCATTCGACGGCTTTTGCCCCCGAAACTTCTTATAAAGCTCCATGGGAGGGGCCGTACCTCCCCTACTCAAAATATGCTCTTTAAATGACTGTGCAGTAGCTTTATCAAAAACTCCATTTTCCTGAAAGATTGAAAATGCATCGGCATCTAGCACCTCAGCCCATTTATAACTGTAGTATCCGGCAGCATACCCTCCTGCAAAAATGTGCGCAAACTGAACACTCATATTGGTGCCCTCAAGCACCGGAAATAATGCAGTTGGTGCAAATGCCTTCCTTTCATAACTACCTACATCTTCAATCGCGTCGGCTTCTTCTAACGATAAGCTATGCCAAACAAGGTCAAGCATAGCAAAGCTTATTTGTCTTACTGTGGCATATGCCTCATGGTAGGTCGCTGACTTTTTGATCTTGGTCACCAAATCTTCAGGGATAAGCTCACCGGTTTTATAATGCATTGCGAATAAGTCAAGGCATTCTTTTTCGTAACACCAGTTTTCCATAATCTGCGAAGGAAGCTCCACAAAGTCCCAGTAGACATTGGTACCTGCCAGGCTTTCGTAGCGCGTATCGGCAAGCATACCATGAAGGGCATGACCAAATTCATGAAACAGGGTTGTCACCTCGGTGAACTTCAAGAGAGAGGGTTGATCTTTTGAGGAAGGCGTGAAATTGCAAACAATGCTGATCTGAGGAATTATCTTCTTCCCGTTTACCTTCTTTTGGTTTCGAAAGGAGGTCATCCAGGCACCTCCTCGCTTTCCTTTTCGAGGAAAAAAATCAGCCAGGAATACAGCAATGACCTCATCCTTCTCATCGAGTACTTCGTACGCATTTACGTCACCGTGATAGACTGGTATTTCCTCGTTGTACCTAAAAGAAATCCCGTATAGCAACTCAGCCGTTTTGAATACTCCATGGATCACCTGCTCAAGCTGGAAGTAGGGTTTGGTCAATTCATCATCGATAGCATAGCGCTGCTTGCGCAATTTTTCAGAATAATAGGACCAGTCCCATCTTTCCAGCTCGTGGGCTGCACCTTGAGATTTCATGAAATCCTTCAGTTCAGTCACCTCTTCCTTTGCTTTTTCTAAGCTTTTATCTAATAGATCCTGCAAAAAGGCAGAAACACCTGCTGGATTTTCCGCCATGCGTTCCTCGAGTACATAGTCAGCAAAGGTTTCATAGCCAAGCAGGGAAGCAAGCTCCGCTTTCAGCCTAACCAGCTTCAGTACAATTTCCTGATTGTCGCGCTCATCACCCTTATAGCATTTGGTCATATAGGCTCTAAAAAGCGTTTCTCGCAATGATCGATTGTCAGCATACTCCATAAAAGGAATGTAGCTCGGTGCCTGAAGTGTAAAAATCCATCCTTCAGTCTTACCTTTTTCTTCTGCAAGTTGCTTGGCACGATCTTTTACATCGGATGGCAATCCACTAAGGTCAGCCTCATCTTCGATCACCAGCTCATAAGCGTTGGTCTCTGCTAGGAGATTTTCCTGGTACTTTAGTGACAGCTTGGAAATCTCCACTCCTATTTCCCGAAATCGTTCTTTCTTACTTCCCTCCAGCTCTACTCCTCTGCGTACGAAATCTAAATAAGTGGCTCGGAGAAGCCGCTTCTGCTCCGGATCCAGACCTAGCTCATCTTTTTGCTCGTGTATCCTCTTTACCCTGGCAAAGAGTAACGGATTTTGCTTGACTTCATTACCAAAAGCCGACAGTTTGGGTGATATTTCTTGAGTGATTTTCTGTAGTTGTTCCGTAGTTTCTGCAGAGTTGAGATTGAAAAGGATGGCGCTATTGCGCGAAAGACGCTCACCACATTGCTCTAACGCAGCAATGGTATTTTCAAACGTAGGCACTTCATCATTATTTATGATCTGATCTACCTCTTCCTTGGCCTCTTTCAGCGACCTCTCGAGCGCCTCTAAATAGTGATCTTCTGCAATCTGTGAAAAGGGTGGCACACCGAAAGGTGTATTAAATACTGATAAGAGTGGATTTGCCATTGTGTTGATTTTTCGGACAAAATTAGTCTGATTGTTTACAGAATGCGGTACTAAAAGAATATCAATCAATCCCATTTGCACTTGAGCATTCTCTCGCCATATCGCAAGCTGTACGGGCTTTTTTGAGGCTTTCTCAATGAACGCCCGATGAATGACATTAATTTTATCTTTTGAAATTTGACCCTATACAATGCGTGCTGTCTGCTTGATCTTTCTGTCCTCGATTACTTTTTTCGATATCAGCGCTCAACCAACCAATGATCTTTTATCAAGCCCCTATGCTTCAATAAAGACCTTACTGGATAATCTACAGCCAGATCACTACAATGACTCTTTGGCTGCCTTACCCTTTCTCAGAGAGGGAGAAAGTTTGAAAGATGCCCAGCGCAATGCCATAAAACTGAAAAGAATCCTGGATGGAAAAGGCATCTACATTGCGATTGATGAGGTACCTAAAAATCCTAATCATATAGACTCTCTCAGCAAGAAAAGCAAATACATACTGGTCAAGAATTACCCAAGGATTTATCTACTGAGAACCACCTCCGGAGAATGGTACTTCTCGAAATCCAGCGAAATTGCGATCACTGAGATTTATAGATCCACCTTTAGGTTTGGCACTGGGAAGTTACTGCAGCTACTCCCTCGCCTGGGTAGCGAAATGTATTTTGGACTGTATACCTACCAATACATCGCGATCTTTATTCTTGCGCTTTTAAGCGCAATCATCTACAAACTTTTTGCTTTCCTTACGGAGCGTATTATTGCTCGTGCGCTGAAAAATACTGGGTACCAAGACGAGAATTCAGACAAATATTTATGGCTCATTGCACGACCTACCAGTGTCTTTATTATCGTGCTGTTGCTTATGTTATTCACACCTGCGTTGCAACTGCCAATTACCTACTCGAAATACGTAAATCTCATTTTAGGTGTGATGGTTCCGCTCTTCGGGACAGTAATTGTGTACCGTATCGTAAACATTGCCTCTATTTTCCTGGCCCGAATGGCAATGCAGACTGAAAGTACGCTTGACGATCAGCTGGTACCGTTATTACGCAAAACGCTCAAAACTTTTGTGATAATCATTGGCACTCTCTTCATCCTCGACAACCTCAATGTGCCGATTCTGCCTTTGCTCACTGGTCTTTCTATTGGGGGTCTCGCCTTTGCGCTGGCTGCACAAGATACAATCAAGAACTTCTTTGGCTCGGTAATGATATTTATTGATAAGCCATTTCAAGTTGGCGACTGGATTACTGCAAATAATGTAGATGGCACTGTGGAAGAAGTAGGTTTTAGGTCATCCCGTATTCGCACCTTCCGAAATTCTCTGATCTACGTACCCAATGGTCGGCTGGCAGATAATACGATTGACAATCACGGCTTGAGGAAATACCGTCGATTCTATACGCAAATTGCAATTACCTATGATACTCCTCCGGAACTGATCGAAGTTTTTGTGAAAGGACTTAGGGAAATCGTGGAGGCACATCCAAATACATGGAAAGACAACTATCACGTGTATTTCAATGACATGTCGTCCTCCTCACTAAATATTATGTTCTACATCTTCTTCGGCGTACCTACCTGGGGAGAGGAATTGAAAGCTAGGCATGAGGTGTTGATGAGTATCGTAAAATTGGCCAATGAAATAGGAATCAACTTTGCATTTCCTACCCAAACACTGCACGTTGAAAACTTACCAGGGGCACCCTCTCTATCGCCATCATATCTCTCAGCCGCAGAAGCCGAAAAGAGAATTGAAGAGATGCTGAAGAAGTAGGGTTGAGTATCAAAGGAAGCTCAATGAAAGTACTTGAGGATTTTGACCAGTGTCCTACAACTTTTTAAAACCTCTTTTATTGGGCTTATTCCTCCTCTAGATTATTGTACTGACTAGCTGTAGTTCCTTTGGCTGAATAGCTACGTTGTTTCAAGATTTAGTGGCTCGCCATATGCTCCGTTCAGTAAGTAAAGTGTGCTGGTATGACTTAGGGATTCATTTTCTTAAAGGAACTCTGTTCCCTGGTAGTGCATTTGCGTTTAGACACGCGGATCTATAAGAATGATTGTTACCTTTAACTAGTCAAACACAATGAAGAATAAAGTAAATGTAGTTATCAGCAAGGATGAGCATGGATACTATGCTCATTGTCCTGCCCTTCCTGGTTGCCAGACCCAGGGAGATACTTTTGAAGAGATCATAGTTCACATCCGAGAAGCAATAGAACTTTACTTGGAAACGATGACACCTGAAGAAATCCAAGAATCTTTAAGCCAGGAGATCCTAACTACTACATTGGAGGTACAAGTTGCCTAAACAACCAACGCTGACAGCTGCAGAAGCAGAGCAGATTCTATTTAAAGCAGGATATTCGCATATTCGAAGCAAAGGAAGCCATCGCATCTACTTTAAAGGCACTTATCGCGTTGTTGTACCCTTCCATGGAAAGAAAACTCTCCATCCTAAAATCGTCAAACAAATATTAGTGGCTATCGAGAAGTAGTCAAGAAAATCAGCCGGCTTCCAGGTCGGCCTTGCATCCGTGTCCTTTTCTCAACCAGTTTATTCTATTAATTCTGGCTGCTGAGCATGACAGGCATTACAAGCATCAGCACATCTTCCTCATCGTCCTTCTCGTTCGGGACAATGATCCCAGCTCGATTAGGAGCGCTTAGTTTCAGCGTGATTTCATCAGAATCAATATTGCTAAGCATCTCGACCAGAAACTTTGCATTGAACCCGATCTCCATGTCTTCTCCATCGTGCTCGCATGAAAGCCGCTCATTTGCCTCATTGGAAAAATCCAGATCCTCAGCGGATACCATCAACTCACTACCAGTAATTTTCAAACGCACCTGGTGGGTGGTTTTATTTGCATAGATCGAAATCCGCTTAAGTGAACTTAGCAACTCACCTTTTTTTATGACCACCAGATTTTCATTATCAAGTGGAATCACGTTTTCATAATCAGGAAAACGCTCATCTATCAATCGGCAGATCATCTTGATATGGTTGAAATCAAAAAAGGCATTGGAAGCATTGAACTCCACATTCACATTGGTAACCTCAGAGGGGAGTGTCGCTTTTAACAATGTAAGTGCTTTTCTGGGAATGATCATGCTGTGCGACATGTCGGCGGCTACATCTACCCTGCGGTACCTGATAAGCCGATGACTATCGGTAGCAACGAAGGTAGTATTTGTGTCGTCTAGCTTCACATATACACCCGTCATCGCCGGTCGCAACTCATCATTTGAAGTCGCAAAGATGGTATTGTTGATGGCTCGTCCCAGCACATCGGAAGACATATTCACCGAATCAGCATCGGATACGGTTGGTATCTTAGGAAAGTCAGTCGCATTCTCTCCAGCCAATTTGTAACGCCCATTGTCGGAATTGATTTCAATGCTGTAAGTATCACTATCAATCGAAAAAGTGACAGGCTGCTCCGGTAAATTTCTCAGCGTTTCCAACAGAATTTTGGCAGGTATAGCTATGCTACCGTCTTCCTTTGCTTCTACTTGCAATTCAGTAATCATACTGGTTTGCAGATCAGAAGCTGTAATGGTGAGATTGCCATCACTGATCTCAAAAAGAAAATTTTCTAAAATAGGTACTACCGGATTGGTAGTGATTACTCCGTTGATGGCTGAAAGCTGCTTTAGAAGATAAGATGAGGAAACAATGAATTTCATGCAATCGGTGAGTTAATGATCCTGCTTTTTTTTGGTTGGCAAAATTACGCAGATTTGACGAGAAGAAGCACGCCTAAAAGAGTTGCTTCTGTGGCTTTTACCATCTTAATGAGCCATTTCTTCAAAAAGTAAAAAACCAACCGCTGGACTAAAACCGACCCTCCGGAGGAATCAAAAGGTCAACGCGCTTGGCATCCATCACCAGCATTTGTCCATCGATTGCAAGCAAATGATAGGCTTGGCCTTCCAGTTTCGGAAAAATACTTAATGCGAAAACCTGATCTAGCTTGATGTCATCAATTATAATAGTAAATACTGGTTTCGTTTGCGACAGGCTATCAAATACCGGAAAACGTCCTTTCGATATCATTTCATTAGCTTCGAGATACTGGAATTGATTTAAATAGTCTACTACCGCTGAGCTATCCGCTGGTGCCACACCATTCACCAGGAAAAATTTATCCTCAAACTGGATTTTAGCCGATTTTCCCGCACCATGCTGAATCTCGACCTTTTGTATCGTTCGCCAGCTTCCATCGAAGATTAGCCGGTCTCTCCACTGATCCGGGTGTAAAGTGAAAATTGAAACCACATTGTCACGGTAGCCAGGAACCACAACCTCTGTAGCGTTTTGGTTCTGTATCAGGTAAGATTTGGTCTGAGTAGGATTCGTAGCAAATTGGAACTCGTTGCTTTTACCATTCTCAAATTGTAGCAATACCTCACCCAAGAACGCTCCCTCCCACTGACCAATCGTTCGTACAGTTTCAATCCTCTGAAGTACAGATAGCAACGTTCTCACGAAGCTATCGTCTGCTTTGTACTGATCATTCAGGATCCAATTTTCCCCTCCTTCACCCAGAGTGAGATCCAGTGTATCTTCCTCAAGGCGAAGTGTAACTTTGTTTACTTGATCGTTGGGAAAATTTTCAAAATACAACCTTGAATTTCCAGTCGCTTTTTGTGGTCCATCAAAGAAGAACAACCATGCATTCAGTGCTGTCAATACTGCGATAGTCGCTAGGTAAATTGAAGTCTTTGACATCATTTAGCGTATTTACTTTTCCTTAAATACCATTTCAATAATCCTAAAACAAGCACGATCAATATGGGAAGTACTACATTTATTACCTGGTATTTTGTGCGTCCACGCTGTATTTTAACACGGTCTAAAGGCCGAATTTTCACCTCTCGCGAACGAGCTGCAATCAATCCATTGTCATCTGTGAGGTAGTCAAGAATATTGATGATAAAGTCTTCATCTGCATAAGTGATCCCACTAAAAGGCTCAACACCCAGACTCAAAGGCTCACCTGTTTTAGGATCGACCTCATTGCGGATCAGGTCTCCATCTCCAACCACTACCACCTTTCCTATCTCCCCTTTTTCAAGAAAAGCCGCTTTTTCAAATTGAGCAGGTATGAGCCTATTGGCATACAGCGATGAAAAGCTTCCTTCTAGCAGATAACCGATAGTTTTCGGGCCTTGGGTGAAAAAATCAGGGCGAAGTTTATCCCTCAAATCGTTGAAGGCTACCCTAACAGGGGGGCTTAGCACTTTTGTGTACTTACTCGTGGACATTAACGGCGTTTTCTGAACCCCGACCGCCCGTACAGTATCAACTTCTGAAACAAATTGCCCTCGCACAGCATCCAGATTTCTTACCGAGGGATGATCTGAAAAATTGGTGATTACCGGATCAAAAGGCCAAGGGATCATTTGAATTTGCGGTTGATCTCCAATGTTCCCTGTCACAATAGGAAATTGACCCGAATTCACATCTAGTACATAGTTCTGATTGATACGAACTCCGTACTTGAATAGCATATCTGTCAAATTCAATTCTCTTGGGATCGCAACAGTGCCTTCCCCAAAAACGCTATCTAGATTTACGCTTAGTGCATCTATAAAAAAAAGCAGGTTTCCGCCTTTCATCAAGTACTGGTCCAGAAGGTATTTCTCCGCCTCCGAAAATGGCTGAGACGGTTTCGCGACTACCACAGCATCATAGCCAACAAGTTCCTTCCTACCTTTTAGGTTAAGCTCAAACAAATCGAATCTTGATAGGACTGTATTTTTAAAACCAGCAATTTCAAGCGAATCAGGGGAGCCATGTCCTTTCACATACCCTATCCGCTTCCTGGATCCTGCTCCTTGTACTTGGGCGATAGCAGATGCTAGCTGAAACTCCAAACCCTCAATGGCTTGATTCAACTGCAACTCAGATCCTTCACTCCGATTCCCCTTAAGAAGGTTTACAGGTAACTCGATCATATTCATTGATACGGTGCCTCCCGGAAAGAGCAGCTTCTGCATTTGGTCACCGTCCGCATCTTTGTAGGTGAGATTTGTGGGCTCTATCCCCTTTTCAATCAATGATTGGTAAAATTGATTTCGGGCCTTACTACCGGTCGCCTGGCCTGGATCTGTAAAGCGGAACCCGACTCGATTATCACTGACCACCACGAATTGCAGTAGCATCTCCTCGATGGATTTTCTAAATCGCTCAAAGTTTGAAGGAAGGTCTCCTGCCAGGTAAATTTCAAAAAAGACCTCTTCATCCAGTTCCTCCAAAAGTTGCACAGTCGGATCGGTAAGTGTGTACCGCCCCTCCTCTGTTAAGTCTATTCGGAATGGTATCTTATTGCAGAGCTGATTTATAAGCGCAATTGAAAGCACTAGTATGATACACTTCAGGAAGTATTGTAACCGTGCAGTCTTCATCTCTTTTGCAATGCTAAGGTGAGCACTGTGAGATGGAGAAAAAGCGCAATCATTGACAAGAAGTAGACGATATCACTTAAATCGATCAGTCCTTTGCTTAGGGAATCATAGTGCGCCAAGAGACCCGCCTGTCTTATGAAGTTTGCAGATGCAGACCATGGATTTAATGATGCCAATGAATCGAATCCTGCATAGAAGCTCAGGCACAATAGCGCGGATAGTAAAAAAGACACAATCTGATTTCCCGTAAGCGCTGAAGAAAGCACACCGAGGGCCGTGAATACGCCCCCTAGTAAAATCATGCCTAGGTAGGAACCAATGATACCGGCTACATCCAGATTTCCCACAGGGTTACCCAGCTGATAAAGGGTTTGATAATATACCAGGGTAGGCAAAACAGCCAGGATCATTAGTACAAAGCAGGCCAGAAACTTACCAAATACGACCTGGAAACTATTAAAAGGCAAGGTAAATAACACCTCAATAGTCCCATTTCGCTTTTCCTCTGCAAAAGATCGCATGGTGACCGCTGGAATTAGAAATAAGAATACAAATGGACCCAGTGAAAATAAGGTTTGCATGTCAGAATAGCCGTAATCCAGGACATTGGTCTCTGGAATCACCCACATAAGTAGTCCCGTACCCAAAAGAAATATGCCGATCACTACATAAGCAATCAGCGAATTAAGGAAATCATTTAACTCTTTTCGAAAGACTACAAACACTAAATGAGCGGGTTAATTTTTAATAGATTCGTTAGTAGGAGATTGACATTCATGCAATGCCAAATTAAATAGGAGAATGTTTTGAAATAAGGACTTTTCAAAACTAGCTTTTTCGATCTGCTTTAGAGGTTAGCGATTGGAAAACGTCCTCTAGGGATGCTTCTTTTTTCCCAATGCTCAGAAGTGGAAGATCATACTCGCCTACTAGTTTCATCACCTTTTTACGAGGGTCTTCATCCGTGGCAGAGATTAGGTATCGATTGTCTTCTAGGATCTGCACGCTTAAACCTGCCTGCTTCAGGGGCGCGACTACTATTTCATTCTCGAATTCCACTTCGTATACGGTCTTCTCTTCCTGCAATGATTTTAAGTTCTGCACTTTGTCGTCAGCAATAATTTTTCCCTTATCAATGATGACTACCCGATCACATAGCGCCTCCACTTCCTGCATAATATGTGTAGAAAAAATGACCGTTTTTTCCTCGCTTACCTGCTTGATCACATTTCGAATCTCTACAAGTTGATTGGGATCCAAACCGCTGGTTGGCTCATCCAGTATGAGCACCTCAGGATCATGTATTAAAGCTTGAGCGAGACCAACCCGCTGGCGATAGCCTTTGGAGAGCGTACCAATCTTCTTTTTCTTTTCTCTAGAAAGCCCTACCACCTCTACCACATCCTCTACCTGCTCTTTCTTTTGAGGTAATTGATAAGCAGACGCCACAAAATGTAGATATTCTTTTACGTACATTTCCATATAAAGCGGATTGTGTTCAGGCAGATACCCAATCTTCCGCTTAACTTTCTCTGGATGCTGCGCCACATCGATACCGGCTATTTTTACTGCGCCTGAAGTGGCAGAAAGATACCCTGTGGCGATCTTCATTGTAGTCGATTTACCTGCACCATTAGGTCCTAAAAAACCTGTGATCTTACCTTTTTCTGCAGTAAAGCTCACATTATCGAGAGCTTTTTGTTTACCATAAGTCTTGGTTAGTTGATGTGCCTCTAAAGACATGCCTTCTTACGAGATAAGTTGTTAATCAATGATTGCTATTTTCGCGACCAATAACGCGGGAAAGCGCTTTTTATTCGAAAATCGATTCAAAATTACAATAGACCATCTTCTATGATCACGATAATAAGTGGTACCAACAGGAAAAATGCAAGATCCTATAAGTTAACCCTTCAATACCAAGACTTGCTGAATAAGCTCGGGGCGGAAACTTCCATTATTGATCTTCAAAAATTACCTGCTGACTTTATTCAAAGCGCCCTTTACGATAACTCTGGAAAAAATGAGGCTTTTAATCCAACCCGAGAGCTTGTAAAAAAATCAGAAAAATTCGTATTTATTATTCCGGAGTACAATGGTTCATTTCCCGGTATTCTTAAAACATTTATTGACGCTCTGGAATTTCCAAACTCATTTAAAGGCAAGAAGGCTGCACTTGTAGGCCTTTCATCTGGTGTACAAGGTAGTACGCTCGCGATGAGCCACCTCACCGATATTCTTAATTATCTGGGAATGCATGTACTGGCGCTTAAGCCCAAACTGATGCAGATAGAAAACAGGATGGAAGATGGAGAAGTAGTGGATGATCTTGGTCAAAAGCTTCTCCAGGAACAGGCCGAGGCACTTATAAAATTCTAGACTTGCTAGCAAATCTTTTAAAACTACTTCAGTACTACAAAGGCCTAGGCGAAAGTACTTTTGAGCAACTCGAGGAAGAGGAGTTGTTTCTTGAACCCGCTGATGGTTCTAATAGTATATCAGTAATTGTAAAGCACTTGTGGGGAAACATGACGTCCCGCTGGACCAATTTTCTTACAGAAGATGGTGAAAAAAGCTGGAGGGATCGGGACGCAGAATTTGAATCTTCCATCACTTCGCGGGTTGAATTAATGGAAAAATGGGATCAGGGTTGGAAGGTTTTTTTGAATGCAATCAAAGAATTAAAGAATGAAGATCTTGAAAAAACGGTCTACATCAGGAATGAGGGACATACTGTAATTGATGCCATCCATCGTCAAGTAGCTCATTATTCTTATCACATAGGGCAGATTGTCTATTTAGGGAAAATTATCAAGGGTGAAGATTGGGATTGTCTTTCCATACCTAGAAATAAATCGGAGGACTATAATCGGAAAAAGTTTGCCATAGAGGTGGGCCAGCGCTATTTCACGGATGATCTGTGAGCATACTGTTGCAAAATACCCCGCATGCATCGCTCACCGTCCATCGCAGCAGAAACGATACCTCCGGCAAATCCAGCTCCCTCACCGCAAGGAAAAAGCCGCTTTACCTGCACATGTTCGCATGTGTCCCGTTCTCTAGGAATACGCACCGGACTGGATGTTCTGCTTTCTATCCCGATCAACTGCGCCTCATTCGTAAGGTACCCAGGCATTTTCTTACCAAAGTGCCTGAGCGCCTGCTGAAGTCTATTTCCTATTGTTTCCGGCAGCACTTCCATCATATCTACAGCATGTAAGCCGGGTTGATAAGAAGTTTCCAGCAAAGAAGATGAAACTCTTCCATCAAGGAAATCCTGCATCCGCTGAGCTGGCGCAATTTGTGTTCCGCCTCCTATTTCCCATGCTTTTTGCTCCACTTCAGATTGAAATTTAATTCCTTGCAGAACTCCATATTCCTGATAGTGAGAAAGATCTTCCAACTCCACAGCCACCACCATCCCGGAATTTGCATATTTACTATTGCGCTGCGAAGGGCTCATCCCGTTCACCACAAGCTCACCTGGAGCGGTAGCCGCTGGTACAATGAAGCCTCCGGGGCACATGCAAAATGAAAAAGCGCCGCGCTCCTTGTCGCCGAGGCGCGTTTGTGATACTAGGGAATAAGCGGATGGGGGAAGATAATCTCCGCGATGATCGCATTTGTATTGTAGCTGATCAATCAGCGATTGCTGGTGTTCAATGCGCACCCCTAGCGCAAACGGTTTTGGTTCGATGAGGATATTTCTGCGCTGGCAGATCTCAAAAATATCACGTGCCGAATGACCTGTAGCAAGCAAAACTGCAATGCCTTCCACTTTTCCATCTGTTGTCTGCACACCCTGTATCTCCTGACCTTTTACGATCATATCAGAGACTCTGGTATTGAATCGGATCTCTCCCCCGGCGCTTAGGATAGTCTCCCTCATAGCAGACACCAGTCTGGGAAGTTTATTCGTGCCAATATGTGGATGTGATTCGAACAAAATATCACTGCTAGCTCCGTGCGCCACCAGTATTTCAAAGACCCTCCTTACACTACCTCGCTTTTTAGAGCGAGTATACAATTTGCCATCAGAGTACGTGCCGGCCCCTCCTTCACCAAAGCAGTAGTTGCTGTCAGGGTTTACCGTATTTCTACGATTGATCGCGGCAAGGTCTGACACACGTGCCTTTACATCTTTTCCTCTTTCAATGACAATTGGTTTTAGTCCGCCCTCGATGGCACTTAGTGCAGCAAACAATCCTGCAGGGCCTGCACCCACAATGACTACCGGATCAGCATGATGGACATTATGCTCCCGCTGGAAGTACTCCACATATTCAACCTTAGGCGGGGCAGATGCCACTTCGGCCCTTAAATGGACTTTGATCCTGCGCTGGCGTGCATCAACAGACCTGCGCTGAAGGCTTACAAATCCTCCTTCCCGGTACTTGCCCTGTTTCTTCAAAAACTCCTTGAGATTATGGTCGTCAAAACCAACTTCGGGAGGCACTACTAGATCATAGACTGGCATTGAATATTGATTAATAAACTTGCTGAAGACGATTACAGGCTTCCAACTTTCTAACTGCAAAGCTATTACTTGAAGTGCAAATCTGGTGGTGCTTTGATAAGCTCAAAAACAAATGCTTAAGCCATTTCCACCATCAAATTTTCAGCCTACTTGAAATCTAGGCTGGACTATTTTTGTAGCCGATGCGATCATTGATTTTTTCGTTGTGCTTTGTAATTCTCTTCGCGAGTAGGTCCTTGGGACAGGTTTCTTTTGATCAGAGCATTTTCCTGAATGCGGAGATCAGCACAGATACATCGAGCTTCACTTGGTCTCGAGATGCTACAAACACAAAATCAGGAAAGCGACTACCATTTAGATTCACCAACGATGTAGAATTTTCTGAGGTTTCGCTGAGTTGGGATTCGAAAGCTGACTTAAAGCAGATCTCACTGATCAATTCTGCGGACTTTAACATCACGGATTCAGTACTGATCTTTGAAAACAATGCAAGCTTCAAGGTAAGATTCACAGATCTTTCCAACAGCAGATTTCTAAAATTCCTGATCAAAGTAATTACTGCACAAGATACCAGCGTGGTAGAGCTGCCCTTACAGCCTTTTACTGATACTTATGTGGAATTATACCCTGACACAAACGAGCTGTTTATTGGGGAAGAAAAGGTCATAGAGCTTACCACAAATCAATCTAGCAATCTCATAGTAGATAATCGCTGGACCGAGGGGCTTCCAATCAACTACAGAATCACACGAAGACAATCGAGACTATTCCTTCATTTACTTCCGTCAGAACTCGGAAAACAGGAACTGAGTATTGATTTTACATTGAAGCAACCACAAATTTTTGATGGGCAATTACGCTACACCCTAGACCCTCTCAATATGGTATTTGAGGTAAATACCATAAGATTGGCCTTTCTTCAATTTGATCGCCGCGAGGTAACACCAAAGGACGATAAAAAGGATGCCATCGAAATTCAATTGGATAATCACCCACTACTTCGGCTTGATAAAACTTACAGAATTGAGGCGCAAGAAGAACGAGGAGGGGCACTTGTAGCTGAGCTTTTCACCAAAACCAGGCTCAGCAATAACCGAGTACTGTGCCTATTACGGCCCTACGCTTTCCACCGGAGGCCAGAAGGATACTTATACATCAAAGACGGAGACCAACCTCTATTTGTGACCAATCTGGATATTACGCCCAAAACCAGCATTTCCACCATTTCCATACAAAGGCAGGGCGAGGATTGGATCAAATCAAACAAAGTATATCCCGGAGAAGTAATTGGACTAAAGCTGGAAGGACAAGGGCTGCATAAGGCCGTTTTCTCTTTTCCTGGAGCAAATGACCTGCATTATGATTCTTTGCTACAGAACGAAAACATTTCCTTTTACCAGCTGAAAATCCCGGAGAATGTAAGTGCCAAGCGAATTGAAATAGTGAATCATGGGAAAATTACCGGAAAGGTGCTTCAAGTTGCGGAGCACCAAAAACCAAGACCTTTTGATTTTATTCAGCTAGATATGGGAACAGAAAAGTACTTGCTGGATAACATCGAAAAACCAATCTACTTCGAGGGGACACTCACTGACTTAGTATTCAATTTTAATAGGAACAAAGTGGATCAAGGGCAGCTGTATGGCAAACAGTATCTCACCATTAAAATTAAGATCTCAAACAAAAAGGGTAATCTTATTGAGCTTTATCAGTTTGACAATGTAGTGATCTGTCCCGGAGCAAGGTCTGCCCGTTTTGCCTATTATAATTCGAAGAACTGTAGGACTGAAGACATCAACCTCAACAACTTTATTTCTAAAAAAACCTCAGATCTGGAGGAATGGTCTCGCATCGAGTTGATCGTAAGCCACCAGAGAGATAAATACGGTGGCGAGGGAAGTTCTAAAAAAATGCTGATTCACTTAAAAAGAGATTACAACTTCGACATAGATGTTTCGTTCCCTGCAGGACTGCTTATACTCAAAGCATCGGAAGATAATTTTACAAATTTTGGTGGTGTTTCGCTTGCGATGATCGCTCAGATGAGTTTTTATCAGCCAGGCAAGATTGCTAAGAAAAGACCATACAAAGTCGGTGCTGGATTTATAGCAATAGATGCGTTCAATTTTTCTGAAAATGCAAGCAACCGTGATGTGGGGTTGGTCGTAATAGGCTCACTCTATCCTACTTCCAGCGACAACAAGCTTACCTTCCCGTTGTACATCGGTGGTGGATATCTTTTAAGCGAGAAAAAACCATTCTTTTTGATTGGTCCAGGTATTCGGGTACGCTTTTGACATAAGAAAAGATTTTCTACTGAATTTGTAGATTTCCTGGAAGCCGCATCTGCAAACCTTTCAGTTTTTCTAATTCCTTTATTTCATCAACAATAGGATCCATCTCGGCCCCAAGTATTGCCGACTGAATGCTAGATTCCATTCTGGAAATGAACTTCTCAATAAACAACTTCTGCTTGGGGTAAAAGGCGAGTGTATAGTCATCATCAAACCCAGCCGCTTCTGCAGCAAGATTTACAGCATCCTCAAACCCACCCAGTACATCTACCAATCCATTTTTATGGGCTTGCGCTCCAGTCCACACACGACCGCCAGCAATTTCCTTTAGTTCATCTTGCGACATACCCCTCGCGGTGGCCGCCTTTGTTGTGAAAACATCATATCCGTCATCTACTCCCCGTTGTATGATGGATCTCTCTACTTCTCGCAGCGGACGTGTCACGGTGTAGATATCAGAGAACTCCCCTGTTTTTACCACATCATGTGTAATACCAACTTTATTCTCTAAAAAGTCACTTAAGTTGAACCACATACCAAAAATTCCAATGGATCCGGTAATGGTATTAGGTTGAGCTACAATGGTATCTGCTGGCATAGCTATGTAATACCCACCTGATGCTGCAGCACTGGACATTGAGGCAATGATGGGTTTTATGCCTTTGGTAAGCATCAGTTCTCTCCATATCAAGTCAGAAGCAGTCATACTTCCGCCACCAGAATTGATCCTCAACACAATCGCTTTCACGCGATCATCATCTCGCGCCCTCCGAATTTCCTTTGCATAAGCGGCACCCACAATGCCTTCTTCTCCACCCATTAAAATGTCGCCTTCTGCAACAATTACTGCAATTCGGTTGCGAGAATAGGAGCCAGATGATGTAACTGCATCTACATAGCGATTGATCTGCATCAAATTCACATCGTCACTTTCTGAAATTGCTAGCCTTCTCCGAATCTTCGTGATTATTTCATCCCGGTAACCCAAACCAGTTACAAGTCCGTATAGTAGCGCGTCATTGGGTAATCCCACTTGCATCAAGTTCGAGATATTGGCTAAGTCATTAACCGATCTATCCACGTCAGTGGAAATATTTTCCAGGTACTTTCCGTACATGCTACCCAAAAGCGATTCATACTGCAGTCTGTTCTCATCGCTCATTTTTGTCCTTACATAGGGCTCTACATAGCTCTTAAATTTCCCCACCCTAAAGATCTCGGGCTTAATTTCCAGCTTATCAAACAGACCTTTATAGAAGGTGATATTGGCGCTTAAACCATTAAACTCTAATGCTCCGGCAGGATTGAGTAGGAAGGTATCCGCGACAGAGGCCATGTAGAAATCTGACTCGCTTACGTATTCGCCATAGGCATACACAAACTTTCCTGATCTCTTGAAGTCGATCAACGCATTACGAATCTCTTCAAATGCTGCATACCCACCATTCAAATAGCGAGGTTCCAACAAAATCCCTTCAATCCGGTCGTCCTTTCCAGCAGCATCGATGGCGGCAATGAGTTCTAGAAGGCCGTAGGCAGGCGGAGTATCTGAGATTGCTTTCAACAAGGGGTCATCCAGGGTTCGTTCCTGCAAAATTCCTCCCATGGGGAAATGTAATACTGTCTTGTCCTGCACCGTGGGTATTACCTCTCGAGAAGCAGAAGCTGCTATACCGGCCACAACGAAAAAAAGCACAAGAGAAAAGACTATCAAGGCAATAAATGCTGCGAGAAAATTTCTTAAAAAGGCCATAAACAAAGTAGCTCGATTATTCTAAAAAGATGTGACTTATGTGAAAACAATAATTTTGTTTGTAGTAGTCAACTGCTAAACAAGTGCGTAGGTTCGCAAGGATAAATTGACTTATTGATACATGGAAATATATTTATCGCTTGGCAGTAATATGGGGGATAGAATGGTCTATCTTAATGAAGCCATCAAAGAATTGGCAGCAGCTGATGTAACGATCGTAGAAGAATCGAGCGTATATGAAACTGCTCCGCTAGGACCGCAGGATCAGGGGTGGTATTTAAATGCTGTACTGGAAGTAGCTACTTCAGATTCGCCAAGTGATTTACTTGCTAAAATTCTTGAGATAGAACGATTGTTGGGAAGAATCCGAAAGCAAAGGTGGGGAGAGCGTTGCATCGATATTGATATTCTGTACTACCAGCAAAAAATCATCGACAGTCAAGCTTTGGTTGTACCGCATCCCGAGATTGCCAACCGAAAATTCGTGCTGACACCCATGGTGGAAATAGCGCCTTGGTTTACTCACCCGGTACGCAAACGAACTCAGACGGAATTGCTTGCCATGTGCAGCGATCACTTAGACTGTAGACGTACAGAATACCAGCTCTTATGACCATTCTAGAAGGTTTACTCCTGGTTCTTTCTGGTGTCTTTGCTGGTTTTGTGAACTCCATCGCAGGCGGAGGATCATTGGTAATTGTCCCACTCCTGATTTTTATGGGGCTGCCTACAGCTGATGCAAATGGAAGCAATCGGGTGGCGATTTTAATCCAGAATATTTTTTCAGTAGCGGGCTTTCGTAGCAAAGGGGTCTCTGTATTTCCTTTGGCGATCTACCTCGCGATTCCTGCGGTGCTTGGTGCTGTCATAGGATCGAAAATAGCCGTAGATATAGGAGATCAACTATTCAAAAGGATACTAGCTGTGGTGATGCTTATCGTGATGTTAGTTACCATTTTCCAACCAAAAATGGGTAAACCTACGACAGCAGGGTTTTCAAAGAAAAAGATTGCATTGAGCATCTTGCTGTTTTTCTTTCTAGGCATTTACGGGGGCTTCATTCAGGCTGGTATTGGATTTCTGATAATTGCCAGCTTAACCCTAGTTCACGGACTATCAATGGCGCAAACGAACAGCATCAAGGTGTTTGTAATCCTCTGCTATACATGCGCTGCGGTGGTGGTTTTTTTCATTGAAGGCAAGATTCAATGGGAATACGGCCTTACTTTAGCGGCTGGCAATTCCATGGGTGCTTGGGTAGGAAGTCGATGGTCTGTTGGGAAAAGTGATCGGCTCATTCGAATGATACTAATGACCATGGTATTTGGCATGTCCGTAAAGCTTTGGTTCTTTTAGTGAGATTTTTTTAGCTCCTTACATTCGTAGATCAATCAAAATTGGGGTTTACCGTTCTGAATAAACTAATCGTTCCTTGGGGGTAGTAATCAAACAGAGTTTCTGGGGGACCGTAGTAGCCTACATGGGGGTTGTAGTTGGGTATTTTAACACTTTATACCTCAGGGCAGAATACTTCACCCTAGAGCAAATTGGCCTTTTTACGCTCATTACAGCCAATGCAATGATGATCTCTCCAATTTCCTCTTTTGGAGCTGGAAGCACTTACGTAAAATTTTTTCCATCGTTTGCAGAAGATAAAAAGCATCGACTCTTCACCTTCCTATTTCTCGTATCGCTTCTGGGAAATCTTATTATCCTAGGACTAGGGTTCCTCCTTCAAGATACCATCGCTGCGAGGTACGTTGAGAATACCCCTACTTACATAGATTATCTTTTTGTGACTGGAATTGTGATTTTTTCCAACAGCATGTTCGACCTTTTTTTCAATTACAGTCGAACCATCCTCAAAGTTGTATTCCCTTCTTTCCTTAGAGATGTTTATTTGCGGCTCGCCTCCCTGTTACTAGTGCTGGGCTATTCCTTGGATTGGTGGACTTTTGACTGGGCCGTGATAGGACTTGGGGTGGTGTATTTTCTCTCGTTTGTGTTCCTGTTTCTCAACCTCATTTTCGTCCACGGTTTTCGCTTTGATTTCCGCATAGATATCATCAGCAGCGCATGGAAGATCAACCTCCTAAAATTTGGATCCTACTCCATGCTTTTAGCTGGAAGTTTTGCAGTGATCAACAACATTTCGTACGAACAGATCACTGTGGCGCTGGGCTCCAAAATGAATGGAATCTTTACGACCTGTTTTTTTATTGGTGTGGTAGTGGAGATGCCAAAGCGAAATATGGCGAAGATCATGATGCCAATTATCTCAAAAGCTTCAACCGCTAAAGACTACAAAACCATCGGAGGGATTTACAAAAGGGGATCGATCACCATGTCTGTAATTGGGGTGCTGTTGGCCATCGGGATTGTTACCAATCTTAACGATCTTTTTGATTTCATCCCCAAAGGAAAAGACTTTGAAACAGGTTTCTGGGTAGTCATTTTTGTTTGCTTGGCAAAGGTTGCTTTGATGGTTTCCTCATTCGCCGGAGAGATCATCAACTACTCGGTAAAGTACCAGTTTAACTTGTACTTCCAGTTGCTATCCGCTCTGGTTTTAATCGGATTGAATTACCTGCTAATACCTATCATTGGCATCAATGGAGCTGGCTTAAGTTACATGGTTGCTATATTTTTCCATATTGTGCTCAAAGGCATTTTTGTACACCGACAATACGGTTTTCTACCATTTGATAGAAGCCATTTCGCTCTGCTAATCATCAGTCTTATTGTTTTTTTCATTGCGTATTTGCTCCCTTTGAATTTTCATCCGATACTTAACATTGCCCTTAGAGGTGTTCTTACCACTATTCTCTACATTCTACTGGTTTATAGATTTAAAATTTCACCAGACATCAATAGCCTGATTCGCTCTACCTTTGCGCGTCTCAGCAAAAACTCTTTTAAGTAATGAATCCCAAGTTGAAAAAGGGCTTACTAACGCACGGACTTATTATCCTGGCTTTTTTTGTGATCAATTTGCTGGTTCACTACCCCGCTATTATTAGTGGACTGCAGATCAGTCAGCATGATATTCTGCAAGGTGTCGGCGGAAACCATCAACTGAAGACCTTCGAGGAAGAGACCGGAGAGCAGGCACTATGGAATCCCTATGTCTTCAGCGGAATGCCAGCATACCTAACAGGAGTGGAATATTCGGGCGATCTGCTCAAATACGTCTACATCTTTATGCTTGTAGGACTAGGGCACCCTTCCGGCATCTTGTTCGTAGCGATGGTAAGCTTCTATATCATGCTATTGTGTTTCAAGGTAAGACCAATTATTGCTGCAATCGGGGCTGTAGCTTTCGGCCTGAATGGGTTTAACGTAATTAGTATTATGGCAGGGCATAATGCCAAAATTGCAGCAGTAGCCCTCATGCCACTGGTTCTTGCAGGAGTTCACCTCACCTTTAGTGGCAAGCGATGGCTCGGTGCAGCACTAACAGCCTTGGCTCTAGGGCTAGAGATCAGGGCCAATCACCCACAAATTACCTACTATCTAGCGCTCATCATTTTAGCGTACGGGATCAACGAACTTGTGAAAGCTTTGAAACAAAAGAATTTCAAGCCGCTCGGATTTAATGTTGGTATACTACTACTAGCAGCGCTACTTAGTGTAGGAGCTAATTTTGGAAGACTAGGCACCACACTAGAATACAGCAAGTATACGATTAGGGGTAAATCTGAATTAAAGGCTGATCGGGCAGCTTCGAGCGGACTGGATAAAGAATACGCGTTCCGATACAGTAACGGTATCGCAGAACCACTATTCCTTTTTGTGCCGAATATTTTTGGTGGGTCTTCGCAGCAAGCCCTTTCCGCAAAATCTGCCGTAGCAGAAGCGCTAAAAGATGCAGGTTATAATCGTTCTCAGATCGCACAGCAGATAAATTCAATACCCACCTATTGGGGAGAGCAGCCGCTTACAGCGCCCTATTTTGCCGGGACTATCTCTATCCTGCTTTTACTTCTGGGGCTGGTTTTGCTACCAAAAGATCAGAAAGTGTGGCTCATTGTTTTGGCAATACTGGGAATTTTAATGAGTTATGGTAAGAACTTTTCAGGTTTTAATGAACTGGTGTTCAATTATCTGCCAGGGTACAACAAATTTCGCTCTGTTACTTTCACCATTATCATTACCATCTTTTCTCTCAACCTACTAGGTAGCCTTGCACTGGAAAAACTGGTAAGCGTAGAATGGAGCAAGAAAATACAGAAGCAGGTTTTAATCGGTCTGGGTGTTGGAGTGGGTTTCCTTGTGGCGTTATTATTACTCTCAGGTGCCTTGTCTTATCGAGGTGCGATAGATGGGCAATTACCAGATTGGTTTGCCAGCGCCCTCCGAGGTGACCGCAAATCCTTGCTTATTAAAGATACGCTGAGGGCCCTGTTTTTTGCTAGTGGGCTGGTTGTGGTCATCTGGGCTTTTGTGAAAAAGAAAGCAAAAGTCAGTTATCTCTTGGCTGGCCTTCTCGTACTGGTAATTATTGATCACCTAAACCTGACGACAAGGTTTCTTGGGGGGGATACGTTCAAAAAAGCACCGCTTGCAAATCACTTTAAGGCGACCGAAGCAGATCAGATTTTGCAGTCATCTACAGAGGCAGGAGATCGTGTTTTAAATCTGCAAAATCCATGGAACGAAAACAGAACTTCCTACTATCATGCATCAATTGGCGGCTATCATGGTGCCAAGATCAGGCGATATCAGGACCTGATCGACTACTGCCTGGGAAGTGAGGTACAACAAGCGATACAAAACTTACAGTCACAATCCAGAGATTTTAAAAATCTCAAAATTCTGAATATGCTCAATACAACTCATTTTTATGCAGGAGCACAACGAAATGGAGTCTTTGCAAATCCTGCAGCCTACGGGGAGGGTTGGATTGTAAATGAAATTATTAAAGTGAATAGCGCAGACGAAGAAATTTCAAAAGTTTGCGAGATTGATACAAAAGCACAGGCTGTAGTTGATGTTGAAAAATTTCAAGTCAGTTTGCCAAAGGGTGCCGGTGACATAGTACTTGAAGAAAAGACTCCAAACAAAATCACCTACACTGCAAACGTTACAGGAGGTATGGGGCTAGGTGTTTTCTCAGAGGTCTATTATCCGGAAGGATGGGTAGCTACTATTGACGGTAATCCAGCTTCAATCATAAGAGCCAACTATGTTCTAAGAGCGCTCGAAATACCTGAGGGCAGTCATAAAATCACATTTGAATTCAAGCCTCGCACTTATTTTGCAGGAAATAGCGTGATGATGGTTTGTTCGATTTTGATCATCCTGCTGTTTGGGATTTGTGCCTTTCTAGAAATAAGAGAAGTAGCGACAAAATGAGTAGAAGAATTTTGATGATTCTTCCCGAGTTTTATCCAGATGACATTAGGGTAAGTAAGGAAATAAGATCTCTACAGGCAGCTGGTTTTGATATAGATTTAGTTTGCTATCGAAAAAAAAAGCAATCACTAGAAGAGAACATCAGCGGAATTCATATCTATAGAGTGAATGGAGCCAACTCTTTTTATATCAAAGGAATCACTGACATAATCTCCTCCTTTTTTTTTCTAAATCCCTTTTTTTACATCAAGCTTAGGGAGCTACAAAAGAGGAAAGAATATGCTTTAGTCCATGTGCATGATCTCCCGTTATTTAAGACAGCCTATAAAGCTTTTAGTAATAGTCCGATAATTCTAGACCTGCACGAAAATTATCCAGAAGCGCTAAAAGTCTGGTTTCAATGGAAGAAAAACCCATTAATTAGATTAAAAAACAAGATTTTTTTTGGTTTTGAAAGATGGAGTTCCTTTGAAAAGAAGTGCCTTCGGAAGGCAACAAAAGTAATTACAGTAGTAGAAGAGATGACCGAGCGCACCTTAAGACAAGATCAGTTGTTACAGGAAAGTAAATTTGAAGTGGTCTCGAATATGGAAGAGTCCACTTTTCTGGAGCAAAAAGTCAATCAGGATGTCTATAAGGATTTCAACAATAAATTCATTGTGTCCTATACTGGAAATGTCGGTCCCCATCGCGGAGTGGATACATTGATTGAGTCAGCTAAGTATCTAAAGGATCTGATGGATTTGCAAATTCTAATTATCGGTAATGTCTCTACAGAAACGAGAAAATTTCTAAGTGACATTGTCAAAGAAAATCAGCTGAATAATGTGGAAATATGTGGCTATCGCCCTTTTTCTTTATTTTATTCCTACATGAGGTTGTCTGCTGTAAATGTCATTCCACATAAAAAAAACGGACATACAGACAATACGATACCTCACAAATTATTCCAAGCAATGATGTGCAAAAGACCCGTTTTAGTTAGCGATTGCGCACCACTTAAGCGAATCGTTTCTAGTGCAAATGCAGGTCTCACATTTGAAGCCGGTAACGCTAGCCACCTTGCAGAGCAAATAAGGAGGCTACATGATGATAATTTATTGTGTGAGAAATTTGGAGATAATGGATATAACGCTACTGTAACGGGAAGATTAAACTGGAAGTATGAAGGAGAAAAGCTTGTAAGTGTCTACAAAAGTCTAGTAAGATGACAAAGCTAAAAGTAACTGTAGTTGCTGGCGCTAGGCCAAATTTCATCAAAGTGGCACCCATTTTGAAAGCATTTCAAAAAGCTGAGATTGACTTTCGACTGGTCCATACAGGCCAACACTATGATAAAAATCTAAGTGACACATTCTTTTCGGACCTAAACATACCACCACCACACATCAACTTTAATGTAGGCTCCGGTAGTCAGGCTGAACAGACTGGTGCCATCATGATTGCATTTGAAAAAGAGTTGATTAACAATCCCACCGATTATGTATTGGTTGTAGGAGACGTTAATTCAACCGTTGCTTGTGGAATCACAACCAAGAAACAAAATGTGAGATTAATTCATGTTGAGGCGGGGCTACGCTCAGGGGATATGACGATGCCTGAAGAAATCAATAGGCTGGTAGTTGATCGTATTTCAGATCTCCTATTTACGACAACTCAGCAAGCCTCGTACACACTCAAAGCCGAAGGTGTAGAGAAAGGAAAGATTCACTTAGTAGGAAATGTCATGATAGACTCTCTGATCGATTCACTTCCAAAAGTGAGTCGGCCACAGGGTATTGATATCAACAAACCTTTCTTTGTACTTACACTCCACAGGCCCTCAAACGTTGACGAGAAAAATAAGATTCTAAACACACTGAAGCACATTTCTAATCAAGTCGGACAAAAAGCTTCAATAATTTTTCCTGTACATCCAAGGACATCAACTGTACTCAATAATTTTCCAATACCAGAAAATTTACAAATGGTTGCTCCTTTAAGATATCTAGAATTCATTTATCTCATAAAAAATTCAATAGGAGTGATCACCGACTCAGGAGGGATACAGGAAGAAACTACTTACCTCGGAGTTCCCTGCATCACACTCCGAGAAAATACTGAAAGACCTGAAACCATCCATCTTGGAACAAACAAGCTGATTGGGAATGATTTTCAAAAACTTGGTTCATGCATTAAGGAAATTCTAGAAAACAGGTGGAAGAGCGGCTCGATTCCAGAATTTTGGGACGGGAAATCAGCAGAAAGAATAGCGGAAAAAATAAAGGCATAGTTGTTTTTTCAATTTCTATATCAACTTATTTACAGTCCTACAGTCAATAAGGTTCTGCGAAATGTACTAAGACTTTTTGGAGTCAAAGGACAATTGCAATTGCCTCCTTCAGGAATAGTGAGTTTTGATATTGGCAAGAATCAGAAGTTTCGATTGCATACTAACCAGACAAACTATGTTACGAAATTACTATTCTGGAATGGTTACGAAAGTTTTGAATACGTATCAATTTTCGAGAAGCTAATTAATAAGATAAACATATTTTATGACGTAGGAGCAAACATTGGACTATACTCGATTGTAGCTGGCAAAGTCAATACTTCAGTTGCTATTTATAGTTTTGAACCATCTGTAGGGCCTCATCACTATCTCGAAAAAAATATAAGGTTGAATAAACTTAATAATGTCAAACTAGAGAAAATGGCTTTAGGCGCTTTTGATGGTCGTCTTAAATTCTCCGAGGTACTAAACTCAAAATATACATATCTTAAACACAATCTTGCAGGAGAAGGGAATTCTAGCCAAAAGAAGTCAGACAAACTTTTTCAAGACTTTGAAGTAGAGGTAACTACAATAGATACCTATGTAACAGTACATAAGCATAAAATTGACCTCATTAAAATCGATACAGAAGGTACAGAACATCTAATTCTTCAAGGTGCAATAAATACAATCAAAAAGATGAGACCGATTATAATTGGAGAAACTCTTTATAATTTAATTGAAGCTGAATTAGAAAAAACGCTTAAGCCATTAGGATACCAGTTTTTTAACCATACCGAAGCAGGCCTTAAACATGTAGAAACGATAATCCGAACTGCCGATGATGGAGTGAGAAATTGCTTTTTCGTACCGGAAGAAAAAGTTAATTTGGTAGAGGAATTCGTAGTAAAAGAAAAAGACTAAATACCCAGGCAGTTTTCACTTCTATAAAAAATTGAAGTACACCACTCCAAATAACCGATTGGTCCATGACCATTGAAGTCTATTCGTCTAAAACCATTTCTTTCTAATAGTTCATAACCTTCGTTGTACTCACTTCTATCGGAGTTATCCCAGATGATTACACCATTATCTTTCAGTTTAAGAACGGCATTTTTTGCGCAATTAACCCTGTCAGCTCCGTCTACTACAATAATATCAAAGCTCCTTTCAAATCCATTTATGCTTGCGCTAAAGAGCCCTTGGTCGGCAGATTTATACAAATACTCAACATTCTCAATAGAATCAAGCTTTGGTTTCATCTCTTTGTAGAAATTTTCTTCACTTTCCACTGATACTATATCAGCAACTTTAGAACTCAAATACATAGTTGAGTGCCCGCTTCCAAATTCAAAAACCTTGTGGTCCTTAGAAATTCGGGGCTCTAAAAAGAAAATAGAAGCATATGTAAACCACGGAAGCGGTTCACCCTCTCTGCTAACTGGCCTATGTAGAGCTCTACTTAGTGCCCATCCTTTCGGTTTTAGATAAAACCTTCTTAGGAAGTAGAGGTCCATTAAAACCGACGTAAATTGGAAGCTACGTAAAAATTTTTTAATGATTTTCAAACAAGAAATAGTTAATTGTTGCTTAGCGATAGTCGATTCCAAACTTAGTATTTAGTTCTTCATTGGAGCTTCTGTAAATCTCTCTGATTTGAGATGTAAGACCATAGTGTTCCACCAACACCTTTTTGCCTGAAAAGAGCCTGCCAAAATAGGGATCAAATATCACTGCCAAAAACTTAAAAAAGTAAACGTTTGAAAGATTATCGGAGATAAGATGATGGGGTGAGATCGCGGAATAAGTAAAGTGATTAACTAATCTCAATACCAGCAACGATAGATCAGTTAAGGACCTATTCGATTTAGTACTCAGCTCTTTGGGTTCCATATACTCGCAACCAAGAAAAGAGCATAGCTTATTTACATAAGCAGCACGAGACTCTCTCAACATCTCTTGAGACAAAACAAGCACATTTTCTGGCCCAAATACCTCCACATACTTTTGTAAAATCAAGTCATATTTTAGGTAGTTTATATTGAAAAACTTGCTTTGCCAGGGTCTTTTGTCTTTTAGATCTAGGAATTCAAGGAAATTTAAAGTTCCCCCTTGCACTACATATTGCCTGTAATATGATTCAATTGCTGTTTGTTGATTTCTAATAGTGATGATCACCTTGGAAAATCCCAGACTTTTTAACGATCTAGGAATCAAACCTCGATTAAGGCCTTTGTAGTAGAAAGGTGAACCTGCTAAATTTTCGAAGGAAAATAAAGTTCTTACCCCTTTCGAAATATCACGAAGCTGTTCAATTATCTCGACTTCATTATAGTCCAGAGGGTCAGCATATACCAATTTATTGAGGATAGCTGCAGATGTTCTAAAATCCACATAGTTCACACCTAAGTGAGGAAATATTGAGCTTTGAAGATAGGTTGTACCAGTCTTCGGAAAACCAATATGAATTAGCCTATCGGCCATTTAGACGCACCTTCTGTTAGTCCTAAACCTGATTTCTTACAGCTCAGAAAGAATTTTGACCTCCTCTTTTGAAAGAGCTCTATCGTACAGCCTAATTTCATCTAGGGCCCCGTCAAGATACCATTGCTTCAAATTGTTTTGATCAACAAATCCTATCCTCCCATTATCAAGCTGAGGGTAATCACGAAACCACACAGATATATCGTCAAATTCTCCATCAACTAATCTTTGCTCAACTAAATCTCCATTCACATATATGAAAGGACCTGCACCATCCTGCACACAGGTTATGTTAATCCATTCCTCGGGACTGAGAAAGTTTTTTGTCGTTTCTACCAAAAAATCAGTTTTTAGGTTCCTAGCAGCAAAACGAAACCTTCCGATTCCGTCATTTGGGTTTGTGTGATAGTAGGCGCCTATCCAGCGATTGGCATCTGTATCTCCAAACGCTAAGATAAAGTTTAGCCCAGCAGGGAGATTTGTACTGGGTTTGAGCCAAAAAGAAAAAGTTCCTTCTGAGCTGGTTGCAATTTCTTGTAGTGTATTATCAATCTCAATAAAATCATTGATGCCATCAAAATCATAAGCTGATAATGGCTCTCCATTTCTATCAGCGACGAGAGAGGCACCTGAAACCTGACCATTATTGCCTTTTCCACTCTCGTCATTTGCTCCTCCATTGAACGGATAGTGGGCAACAAGACCATCCGTGAGACCTTCCCTAATCAAGAAAACCTTGAGCGGACCATTTCTATTATCACCTTGAAAACTCTTGATTGAATCAAGAGAATAAGTGTAATTAAAAGAAAGAAATCCCTCTTTTTCTATCAAAAGCTGATACGAGTTATACTTTTCCGAGAGGGTAAACTTGTTTATGGTAGCAAAAAGAGGAATTCTGCCTATTGAATCAGTATTGGAATAAATCGTAAGCTGGCTTTCGCTGAGTTGATGACTTTTGGAGGAATTGCTGTAGGTAAAAACGCTTATAAGCACATCAAATGTCTGGACAATCTCGAATGGGAATTCCCCAAATCCAAAATCTTGCACATCGCCTTCCTCTGTGCTTATAACTTCCGGTATGATCTGAGTTACTTTATCACTAGATATTTCAAAAGAAATAGGGAGGGGTTCTTCTACTAGGTAAGCAAGTTTTGAGTCAGTGTATGGAGTAGCATAATACACAATGCTATCATTTCCAATTACTAAAAATTTCTCAAGGGAATAGTCTCCAACTGGAAAGGAAACAGGTGTAGTTGCGTAGCTGCTATTTAAGAAGGTTAGAGGTACTTCTTCATCAATTATATAAGGGTTTCCATCCTCATCATTTACAGAGAATACTACTTTTTGCGGAGCAAAATCATCTGTAGTTCGTCCGCCTGATAGATTCCTTATTTCAAAAGAAAAAACTGCTTCCCCTTCACTTATCGGCTGCTCTTCATCACATGAGATAAATAAGGCACAGCTTATGAAGACAATTATTGCAATACTAAACTTCACAATTTTTTTCATAGTAAAATGTTATAATAACAAAGGTAGTGTATCGGAAAAACACATTTGATCTTAAAAAGGCTTCAATACTTCACTCGCTACCTCCCCAAATCCAATTTTTAAATCTTGACGGGTAGCAAAACCTCTTATTTTCACTGTGTCTCCATCCTGAATAAAACTGCGCTCGCTACCGTCTTTCATCATCACAGGTTTTGTTCCTCCCCAGCTGATTTCCAGCATGGAGCCGTAAGACCCTGGGTCAGGCCCAGAAATGGTCCCACTGCCATACAAATCCCCACTCTTTACATTGCAGCCATTCACGGTCTGGTGAGCGAGCTGCTGTGCCATGTTCCAATACAAGTGCTTAAAATTTGACCTACACACGATGCGCTCTTGGGTGCCTTTTGGAGTGATTCCGACTTCTAGATCAATATCAAAGTGCTTCATGCCTTCGTATTGAAGATATGGAAGAACTTCTGGTTGCTGCTCGGGACCTTCAGTCCGAAAAGGCTCTAGGGCATCCAGCGTTACAATCCAGGGAGAGATAGCAGTTGCAAAGCTTTTGGAAAGAAAAGGACCTAGCGGCACATATTCCCACTTTTGTATATCTCTAGCGGACCAATCGTTCAGCAAGACAAGACCGAAAATGTACTTTTCAGCATCTTCAGTTTTTATTGGAACTCCCTGCACACTTTCTCCGCAAGTCACAAAGCCCATCTCCAGTTCAAAATCAAGTTGCTTAGTAGGTCCATGCGCTGGTCTCTCAGCCTCCGCAGACAAAATCTGACCTTGGGGCCTGATTATGGGCACTCCTGACTCAATGACCGATGAAGACCTTCCATGATACCCAACTGGCATATGTTTCCAATTTGGAAAAAGAGCGTTTGCAGGATCACGAAACATAGATCCTACATTTACCGCATGCTGCATACTGGAATAAAAGTCTGTATAATCTCCAACTTCAATGGGCATGCACACTTGCACAAGTTCTGCGGCTAAAAGAAAAACATCTACAGAGCCATGAGTCTCTAGCGGACTGCCTACTTGCAACAATTCTGAAACCCGATTGCGAATACTACTTGTCAGCTTCTTACCAAGGCTGAGGAACTCATTGAGAAAAGCTTTACGGAAGATACCCCTAGGTAGCTCAATTCCCTCAAAATATCCATTATGCTGTAAAAAGTTAAGATCAAGTACATGATCTCCTATTCTAATTCCAACTCTTTTTTCCGAATCTTTCTCAAAAATCCCAAAGGGAATATTCTGGATTGGAAAATCTGAACCAGCAGGGACATGAACCCATGATCGCAACTTGGGATCATTTGCAGGAATCTCTTTCACAAGGCAAGTTTAAGCACAAAAAAAGTCCCTACCCCGATTGTTGGAAATAAGTGATCGAGTGCATTCCACTATCTACATTTGCGGTTTCATTTTCAAATATTCTAGAACTCAATGAGTATTTCCGCACAGTATAAACCCTCTCATGTAGAAAGCAAATGGTATCAATACTGGCTGGATAACCAGTTTTTTAAAGCGACCCCCAAGAAGGACAAGGCATCATACACTATGGTTATCCCCCCGCCAAATGTGACGGGAGTCTTGCATATGGGTCACATGCTGAATAATACCATTCAAGATATTCTGGTGAGAAAAGCCCGTATGGAAGGTAAAGAGGCATGCTGGGTGCCAGGTACAGATCACGCCTCAATCGCCACGGAAGCCAAAGTGGTAAAAATGCTACGCGAAAAAGGCATTAAAAAAAGTGATCTCTCTAGAGAGGAGTTTTTGAACTACGCCTGGGAGTGGAAGGAAAAATACGGAGGTATTATACTAGACCAACTAAAAAAGCTAGGTGCTTCATGCGATTGGGATCGCACTACGTTTACGATGGACACTCATTACCAGTCAGCTGTCATTAAGCAGTTTGTAGACCTTCATAAAAAAGGCTACATCTACCGAGGCTTGAGAATGGTAAATTGGGATTGCGAGGCGCAAACAACCATCTCAAATGAAGAAGTGATATACAATGAGGATGGAGAAAAGGCCACGCTATATCATGTAAAGTACAAAATCAAAGGCTCTGACAATCATGTAGTGATTGCGACCCAAAGGCCAGAAACCATCATGGGGGATTCGGCTGTTGCGGTAAATCCAAAAGATGAGCGATTTAAGAAGCTTATAGGAAAAAAAGCGATTGTACCATTTGTAAATCGTGAAGTCCCAATTATCGGGGACGAGTACGTGGAACTAGATTTCGGTACCGGCTGTCTCAAAGTGACACCTGCGCACGATCCAAATGATTACGAAATTGGATTGAGACATAATTTAGAGATCATTGACACGATTGATCTAGATGGTAGACTAAATGCTGCTTGTGAAATAGAAAGATATGTAGGTCAGGATCGATTTAAAGTAAGAAAGTCGATTGTGCAAGACCTGAAAGAGGAAGGTTTGCTGGTAAAAGAGGAAGAGTTTCAAACCAAAATAGGTAGGTCTGAAAGGACAAACTCCGTAGTGGAGCCAAAACTGTCCCTACAATGGTTTATCAAAATGAAGGAACTCTCGGTACAGGCGCATAAAGCGGTCATGAATGACGAGGTTGCTTTGGTTCCAAGTAAATTCAAAAACATATATAATCACTGGATGGAGAATGTTCGAGATTGGAACATTTCCAGACAACTGTGGTGGGGACAGCAGATACCTGCCTACTACTATGGTGAAGATGAAAGCAAATATGTAGTTGCTGAGAGCATAGAAGACGCACTAAATGAGGTACAGCTCAAAACCGGAAATATGAGCCTCACGGTCGCTGATTTAAGGCAAGATGAGGATGTCTTAGATACCTGGGCCTCTTCAAACCTCTGGCCAATCGCAATTTTTGACGGGTTTAACGACGCATGTTTTGATAAAAGCATCGGAAAAATAAATAAAGAGCAAAATGAGGAGCTAGACTTCTTCTATCCAATAGATACTTTAGTAACCGCCCCGGACATTTTGTTTTTCTGGGTGGCTAGAATGGTAATTGCAGGATATGAATATCTAGATGAAAAGCCCTTTAAGAGTGTATATCTCACTGGGATGGTACGCGACAAGCAGCGCCGAAAGATGTCAAAATCTCTGGGCAACTCTCCCGATCCCCTGGACCTGATTGAGCAATATGGAGCAGACGCTGTGCGAACAGGAATGCTGTTTAGCTCGCCAGCCGGAAATGACCTGCTTTACGATGAGAAGCTACTAGAACAAGGCAGAAACTTCTGCAATAAAATTTGGAATGCTTTCCGTCTCGTAAAAGGTTGGGCTATTTCAGATAGCGAACAACCTGAGGTGAATCAAAGAGCTGTGGAGTGGTTTGAAAATCGATTCAATCAGGCACTATCCGAAGTTGAAGACCATTTTACGAAGTTCAGAATTTCGGATGCACTGATGACACTTTACAAACTGATATGGAGTGACTTCTGCAGCTGGTACTTGGAGTGGATCAAACCCGGCTACCAAGAACCGATTGATGAAACTACATATCTCGCCACTGTTAAGCATTTCGAACAGATATTGAAGGCCCTGCATCCCTTTATGCCGTTCATTACAGAAGAACTGTGGCATGAATTAGCGGAACGTCCTCAAAACAGTGCGCTTACGGTTTCTGAATGGCCTGCACCTGCACCTTTTAATACTGAAGTGCTAAATGCAACTAACCTGCTATTTGACATTGTTTCAAACGTACGGAATGTAAGAAGTTCAAAAGGACTATCGCTAAAAGAGCCGATGGACCTTGTATGTAAAGCAGAAAAATTAACAACACTAATCCCCAGTCTCACCAAGCTTGCAAATCTTTCTTCAGTAGAAAATCGAGGTAAGCCTGGAAATGCTTTCAGTTTTGTGATTGGCTCAGACGAATATTTCATTCCTGCTTCAGAACATGTAGATCTGCAAGCTGAGAGCAAGAAATTAGAGGAGGAGCTCAATCGAATGAAAGGATTTAAGGCAGGCGTAGAAAAAAAGCTGGCAAATACCAGATTTGTGGAAAACGCACCAGAAAAAGTGGTAGCGATAGAGCGTCAGAAATTAGAAGATGCAAACGCAAAAATCAAAGTCTTGGAAGAAAGCCTGGCAGATCTATTGGCTTAGCCTCTTGGGAAACGGGACAAATGAGGTTTGTGAATGAAGCGCAAAGAAGTGTTTGTGAGATTAGCAAAAATCCTTATTTCTTTAACAGCTTATAAATGTCTACGACATGCGTCCAAATTACAATGGGAACTATGGTAGCAGGTAAGATTATGTAGGGGAAGTAAATTGGGGCTTTCATAGGTTGTTCAAATGCCAAAAGCTGAATAGGAAGTTCACTAGAAAGTATAGCGGTGGTAAACACAAAAACAATGAGCATCAAACCAATTACATTCCACGTAAGCAAAAACTTATTTCCTATTATTTTCTTCAAAAATAGAACTCCGACGACTGGCGCACTCAGCCCTGCAATAATGTCAAGATTCCAGCCCCGAAAAGTCATCAGTTCCGGTACCAGCTCATAGGTAAATAAGAAATACAGTACTATCTCTACTGGAAGCCTTACAGAATGAAGAAAAGTACTCAACTCCAAATTTCTTGAGCTAGCTGCTTTCTCAAGATTTTTCTTTTTGAATGAAATAATGAGTATCAGAAGGGTTGGGACAAGTACCATTAAAAATCTTGGAGGCAGGCTTGTGGTGTCTGTGTAGAATCCCTGCGCAGCTAAAATTGCTTGTAGACCGCTCCAAACAACAATGATGGAAATCCATCTGAACGAATTCCTATTTGAAATTGCAAAAAGGAAAATGGTAAGCACCACCACAACCATAAAAAACCAATCCAACCATGCTGTTACATCAGAAATCACGTTTTTATCAAATTTACTCTAGTAAATAAGGAATGAACTCACATCTAATATATCACCGATTTGAAGAAACCGGGATGAAAATAAATACCGAATGTATCTGATTCACACTTATCTAGGGTGAAAAATCCACCATGCAAGATTTTATTATTGAATACTCTTTGCTAAATTTCTCACTCCCTAATCTAATCGAATAATGTCCAAGAAAACCTACGCAATCCTATTGCTGGTACTCTTCGTTGTTTGGTGCATAATATCCGTGCGGTGGTATGTGTGTGGCATCAAAGAGCTTTGTGACGAAAGCCCTATTTCGGATCAACAAGAAAAAACGCTAAAGCGAGCCTACAAAGGTAATTTTGTGTTTGCTTACAGCTCTTCTCAACTGCTGCAAAATCAGCGCTCGCCATCCTTTATTGACTCAATCCTATCACTCACCCTAGGCAAGGATTCCATAAAAATTATTGGATTTAGTTGGGGTAAAGAAGCAGAAGAGCTTGGTTATCAGCGAGCGAAGGAAATAGAGAATTCACTTCGAGTCAAAGGTTTAACTACAGCAACAAAACTAGAATCTCGTGTTATCTCTCGAGCTGATACAACTTCAGTTTTTCGTGCCTTTCAGTTAGAGTTTATAGAAAGTGCCTCTTCTATAGCGGAACCCAATGGATTTGGCGTAAAAGCTTTGGATAATGGTATTTTGGTATACTTCCCAGTAGCTTCAGCAGACCCCAGCCTTTCATTTGCCCTTAAAGAAAAACTAGAGAGTTGGGTTGGTGATCTCGAAGGGTACAAAGGAAAAGTTCTCGTAACAGGCCATACTGACAACACTGGAACTAGCGAGGCAAATCAATATTATGGAATGCAGAGAGCTTTAAGCATTGCCAACCTTTTAACCTCGATGGGAGTACCAAGGGAACAACTGGTGATTTCGAGTGAAGGAGAATTAAATCCTGTAGAAAGTAACGATACTGAGGCGGGGCGAAAGGCCAATAGACGGGTAGAAATTAAAAAACAACCTTAATCATGTTTGAAAACTTAAATCCTCTGGATAAAAGTACAGCTACATTAGAGATTCTAATCATGCTCATTGTTGCATTCATCATTGGCTTCATTATCGCTTGGATATTGAGACGACCAAGGAAGTCAGTCATCACTGCTGAGCCTGCACAAAATACAAAAAACGATAGCTTGGAAAGAGATCTCCGGCTTCTAAGGGATGAAAATAGCACCCTAAAGCGCGAACTGGAAGAATGCAAGGCCCAGGAAAATTCTTCAGCCATAGAAGAGGAAACAAAACACGAAGGAGATATTGCGTCGCAGGACAAAGAAAATGCAGAAAAACTCGGATTCAAGCCGGCCTCTGCGTCGCAGAAAGATGACCTAACCAAGATAAAAGGAATTGGTCCTTTCATTGAAAAGAAACTGAATAGCTTAGGTATCTATACATTCGAGCAGATCGAAAGCTTTACTCCCGATACCGTGGAAAAAGTCACAGATGCGATTCAGTTCTTCCCAGGAAGAATCGACAGAGATGATTGGGTAGGGCAGGCAAAAAGATTAAAGTGATGAACTACTTGTTTTGACTTTTCTGTATCAAATCCTGGCAGCCATAAAGAGACTAAGGTCTTTGTATCCCATCCCAAAACGCTTCGACAACTCAAGACGAGTGACCGAACCCTTGTAGGAGTAAACTCCTTTTTGAAGCCACTGCTTCTGATAGATCATTTCATCAAAACCTCCTAGCTCACCTGCTTCAAGTAAAATAGGGGAAAAAATATTTGAGATAGCGAGCGATGCTGTACGAGCCACCCGAGAAGCAATATTGGGGACGCAATAATGAATCACATCATGTTGCACAAAAGTTGGATGCTCGTGAGTAGTCATTTCGGAAGTTTCGATACAACCGCCCTGATCTATGCTAACATCAATAATAACCGAACCGGGCCTCATCTTAACTACCATATCCTCAGTCACCAGCATTCGTTTTTGACCCTTCTCCATCCGTAAAGCTCCTACCAGAATATCAGCTTCTCTTAGCTCATTTTCAAATACACTTGCATCAAACGTAGCAGTATAGATCTCTCTGCCGATCAAATGCTTAAGTCGTCGCATTTTGTAGATGTTATCATCGAAAATCCGAATCTCCGCTCCATGACCAAGCGCAGCGCGCGCCGCAAACTCCGCTACAGTACCAGCACCCAGAATCACTACTTTGGTAGGGGGCACTCCTGTGATACCACCAATGATAATCCCTCGCCCATTGTTAGCACTACTCAAACATTCTGCGCCAATGATCATGACATTACTACCAGCGATTTCACTCATCGCCCGAATGAGGGGCAGTCCCCCTTCTTTATCTTGAATAAACTCATAACCAATGGCGAGCAGCTTCTTCTTGTTGATCGCCTCCAGGTAGGCTGCATTTTGTTTACCCGACTGAAATGCAGACAACAGGGTACTACCGGGCTTAATTAGCGCTATTTCCTGCAGAGTAGGTGGTTCCACCTTGAGTATTGTATCACATTCAAAAACTTCATTTGCTGAATAAACAATCTTTGCGCCTGCTTCGCTGTACTCTCTGTCAGCAAAATTTGACGCCTCTCCTGCTCGAGATTCTAGTAAAACTTCGTGCCCATTGGCAACCAAAACAGCTACAGATCCCGGTTTGATGGGCACACGTCTTTCTTGGTCGGAACGCTCACACGGCACTCCAATCTTTAATGAGTCTTTCTTTTTTACAATCTTAGCAGGGGCTTCTTGTGGATACAGACGCTGTTCTTCAGCAAGCTTTGCAAACCCGGATTTAGAGGTGTCGTTCATTAGGTTGGGCGATCAAAGATCGGGACTTGTCGTCTACGAAGTTAATATGAATTTCGAGGTATGAATCAGGTAAAATTGGTTTTGCAAGGTCGGGCCACTCCACTAAACAAAGTGTCCCACTATCTAAGTATTCAGGCACACCTAGCTTGATAAGCTCATCAACTGAAACAATTCGATAAAAATCAAAATGATAGATCGGACCCTTCTTTAGGCTATCATATTCATTGATGATGGAGAAGGTGGGAGATGTCATCGCGTCTTGCACCTGTAGGATCTCGCACACTTTTTTAATTAAAGTAGTTTTTCCGGCACCCATTTCTGCACGAAAGCACCAGACAGAAATATCAGCAAAATTGCTCAACAGCTTCTGGGCAATTTCTAGAAGTTCATCTTCAACGTAGTTCGGTATGGTAATCATTTACTACCCAGAATCACCAAAGGTACCAGCACCTCTTCCATAGAGATACCACCGTGCTGAAAGGTATCCTTGTAGTGCCTTGCGTAATAGTTGAAGTTATTGGGATAGGCAAAAAACCGATCATCTTTACCAAATACAAATGTGCTACTAACGTGCGATTTTGGTAGACCAATTTTTTCGGCCTCCCGATGAAAAAAGACCTCTTTCTCTTTGAAGGCAAGGTTCCTTCCCACCTTGTATCGAAGGTTTGTATTGGTACTGCGATCACCCACAATTTTCTGGGGTTTATTTACCCTGATGGTGCCATGGTCCGTGGTAATAACCACCTTGACTTTATGAGACGAAAGTGCCTTCAGGGTGTCCAGCAAGGTGGAATGTGAAAACCAGGATTTCGTCAGCGACCTGTAGGCGGACTCATCAGGGGCCAACTCTCGGATCATCTGCATATCAGTGCGGGCATGTGAGAGCATATCGACGAAATTGTAAACTATGGCATTAATATCATTTCCCAGTAGATTGGTGATGTTTTCACTTACTTGCTTTCCTTCTTCGGCACGTAGAATCTTGTGATAGGAAAATCGGTCAGTAATTCTATTTCTCGAAAGATTTGCTTCCAGTAGTTCTTTCTCAAATTGATTTTTCTTTTCGTCATCTTCTTCGTCGATCCACCAGTCAGGAAATCTTCTTGCGATTTCTAGTGGCGTAAGCCCGGCAAAGAGGGCATTACGTGCGTAGGCAGTGGTAGTGGGTAGGATAGAATAATAGAGCTCTTCCTGCTCAATTGTAAAGAGTTCGGAAATCTCTGGCTCCAGGGACTTCCACTGGTCGTATCTCAAATTGTCTATTACAATGAAAAAAACTGGCTCCTCTCCTACCAATGGAAAAATTTCCTGCTTTAGCAAATTGTGCGATAAAAGCGGCCTTTCCGCGTCAGGATTGCTGATCCAGTCTTCATAGTTATTTGCGATAAAATCGCAAAAATTACTACCAGCTTCAACCTTCTGAGCATTAAGTACCTCGACCATGCTCTTATCTTCAGTATCGTTGATTTTCAGTTCCCAGTACACCAGCTTCCTGTAAACGTCTATCCACTCGTCCATATACCTGGCGTGCATTACCTGCATCGCAAGCTGCTGAAACTCCTTCTGGTAACCTTGATTTGTCTTTTCGGAAACGATCCGTTTGTTGTCCAATATCTTTTTTACTGACAGTAATATCTGATTTGGATTGAGAGGCTTGATGAGATAATCTGCAATTTTTGCCCCAATTGCCTCTTCCATAATCTCTTCCTCTTCACTCTTAGTAATCATTACTACAGGCAGCGTGGGATGAGTAGACTTTATGTAGTTCAATGTTTCCAGCCCTGTCATACCAGGCATATTCTCATCCAGAAACACAATATCAAAAACGCCATGATCAATCTCTTCCAGAGCATCAGATCCACTATTGACGGCAGTGAGTGAATATCCGCGCTGCTCTAAGAATAAGATGTGAGGCTTTAGAAGCTCAATCTCGTCATCTGCCCAAAGTATTCTAGTATTCTGCATGAGATCTTTTTATGGAGTAACGAAAAAAGACTATGCCACCGGGTTACTATTCTGCCCATTTAGCAAAGCGGGGTGAAAATAGCTACTTACGAAAACAAATTTTAGCTTAGCGAAAAATAAAGGCTGGCTTTCCTTTTGAACAAAAGAAAAATTCTTAACGATCCGGTGTATGGCTTCATCAATATTCCTGATGATCTCACTTTTGACATAATAGAACACCGATATTTTCAAAGGCTTAGGCGCATAAAGCAGCTAGGTTTGTCTGATTTCGTTTATCCTGGTGCGCTTCACACCAGATTTCATCATGCTCTGGGTGCCATGGATCTAATGCGAAGGGCGCTTGACACACTTGAGGAAAAAGGAATAGAGATTTCGGCCGAAGAACGGAGCGCAAGTATATTGGCAATTCTACTGCATGATGTAGGGCATGGCCCGTTTTCACATACACTTGAGTTTTCTTTGTTCAGGAATATCACACATGAGCAAGTTAGCATCTGGATGATGGAACGGCTAAACGAAGAATTCAATGGAGCACTTGATCTTACACTTAGCATCTTTAGAAATGAATATACCCGGCCTTTTCTACACCAGCTTGTCTCAAGCCAGCTTGATATTGATCGGCTTGATTACCTCAAACGTGACTCTTTTTTTACCGGGGTGTACGAAGGAGCCATAGGATCTGAGCGTATCATTAAAATGCTGAATGTGAAGGAAGGGCACCTCGTCATTGAGATCAAGGGAGTTTATAGTATTGAGAACTTTCTAAGTGCAAGAAGACTCATGTACTGGCAAGTTTATTTACACAAGACCGCAGTTTGCGCCGAAGTGATGCTAATAAGCCTGATCCAGCGTGCTAAAGAACTGACCCAAAGTGGAGTAACAGTTCATTGCACGCCGGCTTTATCCTTGTTTTTAGAACGCGACATTTCTTATGAAGATTTTGAAGAAGATCCGGATATTCTGGAGGTTTACGCTTTGCTCGACGATAATGATATTTGGGGATCTTTAAAATTTTGGATGGACCACCAAGATACTGTTCTACGAAAATTGAGTTTAGCATTGCTAAATCGAAAGCTACTCGGCATTTCGTTTTCCAACTCAGAAGTGGGAAGAATTATTACAGATGATTTGCAGCGAAAGGTAGGATTACAGTACAAAATCAATGAACATGAAGCTAGCTATTTTGTGAAAAGCGGAATGGTAAGCAATTCAGCATATTTGGCCACTGGACAGCCGATAAAAGTGCTGAAAAAATCAGGAGAAGTAGTGGATGTGGCAGATGCCTCTGATTTGCCAAACATAAAGGCAATGAGTCAAGTCGTATCTAAATACTATCTATGCGCTCCAAAATCTATAATAGCAGGCTAAGAAAGAGCCTAAAAGCTTTCAAAAATTTTAACTCCTGAAAATAGTAGCAGAAAATATTGGCAAAAAATACGGTAAACGGTGGGTTTTCCGTAATATCAACTGTGAGGTCCAATCGGGTACTAAAATGTCAATTGTTGGCCGAAATGGAGCAGGTAAATCTACCTTGTTACAGATGCTGTCCGGTTTTCTCACTCCCACTGAAGGAAATATTGTTCTAAAATCATCGACTGTGGTGAGTCCAGAAAATATCGCCCAGCATATATCATTGATTGGCCCCTACTGCGAAATAATAGAAGAAATGAACCTCCGCGAATTCCTCTTTTTTCACTCAAAGTATAAAAAGCCACGCTTATCTTTTGCTGAAATGGCGGAAAAAGCCTCACTTCCATTGGAAAAGACCATCAAGGATTTCTCCACTGGAATGAAACAGCGAGCTGCGCTGATCACTGCTTTTTACTACTACAACGAAGCAGTATTTTTTGATGAGCCTACCTCGAACCTAGATGAAGATGGATTTTTTTGGTGGCGTGAAGAAGTTACTAAAATGAGCAAGGTAACTATACTCATCGCGTCTAATAAAAAATCAGAGGTAGAGATATGTGAAGAAGCTATTGATTTGAAAATAAAATAGCTTCATCTATAATTTAAAGTCGATTCGGATGTTAAGTAGGTAGTAATAGTAAAAAATCCTATTTTTGATATTGAATTAAATGCTTACAAGAGTACAAAACGAATTATGAAAAGATTATCAAACCTACTAGCTGCCTTAGTTTTTGCTTCCTTAATAATTTTTATGTCTTGCGGCGGTGATGATGGTGGTGATCCCGAATTGACAGTTGCACAGCAAGCAGCGATTGATATTGCCGATGGGCAGTGGAATGTTAATGCTGCTGGTGTCACCTTTGACGGTGCTGTTTCTGATTTTGATTGGACTGGATTCAATGTGAACTTTAATTTGAGTTCTGAAGGTGCTACCTCTGGTTCTTATAGTAGCAACATTAGCTCTGTGACGGTAAATGATGGTTCAGCAACTCAAGAAGCCGATCCTATCTGGGCTGCGAGTGGAGGTAGCTGGTCTGTAAGTGATGATGGGTCAACGCTTACAAAAGATGGTATCCAAGTAACAATAAATGTTCTTTCGGCTACCAACTTAACGGTATCATTTACGGTTGCTTCATCGGCTCGAACTGCTGGTGTTTTTGACGCAGTTTGGAGTTTTCCTTTTACTAAGGCCCCATGATCAATTAATAAAATGAGGTATTTAAGAATCCGCTTTGTAGCGGATTTTTTTTTGAGATCACTGTAGTCAGTGTAAGGAACCTTGTTGTTATAGTTGTGCTTGTAAAAGTCTACTAGCCTATCTACAAACTATCCCAATACACCTCTGTCATTAGACAAAACGAAAAAGGGTTCTTGTTCGCTACTTCTGATACAGAATTAGGGTTACATTTCGAATATCAAGTATACTAGACCCAAGAGAAAGCCAATCACTCTGCAGGCTTCTGGCGCATCTCGAATGGACGCAGTGCTACTAGAATCAAAGAATCTTTGTGTTATCCCAACTTCTCTTTAAAAGAAAGAGCACAAAAAAAGGAGCTCTACTGAGCTCCCACTTTTTTGACTTAGGGTTAAAGCTATTTGGGTTAGCCTTTGTTCTTTATATCTTGAACTTCTAATCTAATTTCTTGAGCAAGGTTCTTAAGATCCTGCATTCCTTTTCTTACTCGGGTTCCTGCTGCGTTATTGTCTTTGTCATAAAACTTTTCGAAATCTCCCTCAAGAGAATCGAGCATAGATTTTAGTTCTTCAAATCTTTTCATGTTACTACGGTAATAAGGTTCTCGTTATAATTAAAGTGTTGCAATATAGCCCAACTACCTCAATAATCAGGTCTAAATGCGTAAAAGTTACGTTTTTGCAAGTAATGCACCTTCGACTCCAGCCTCTTTATAAATACCGTCATCTAGCTTACTTTTGATAGCTTCAAAGGCATTGAGGGTCAACTCAACATCATCTAAGCTATGCATAGCTGTGGGTATAATTCTTAGGATCACCATACCTTTAGGTACAACAGGATAAACCACCATCGAGCAAAAGACGTGGAAGTTCTCTCGTAGGTCAATCACCATATTACAAGCCTCCAATACATCGCCTTTCAAGACCACTGGTGTTACCGGTGAGTTAGTTGATCCAATGTTAAAGCCCCTGGCTTTAAATCCTCCCTGAATGGCGTTTACGATCGTCCAAAGTTTCTCTCTCAGCTCAGGCATAGTTCTCAGCATCTCCAAACGCTTGAGGCCACCAATAACAAAAGGCATAGGAAGCGACTTGGCAAAAATTTGAGATCTTACCTTGTATCGAAGATGATTGATAATATCGGTAGGACCGGCAATAAATGCCCCAATGCTTGCCATCGATTTAGCAAACGTAGAGAAATACACATCGATATCATCTTGTACTCCGCAGTACTCACCAGTACCAGCTCCTGTTTCACCCATGGTTCCAAAACCATGCGCATCATCCACTAGTAACCTAAAATTGTACTTCTGCTTTAAAGCAGCAATCTCAGCCAGCTTTCCAGTATTTCCAGTCATGCCAAAAACCCCTTCAGTAATCACAAGGACGCCTCCACCCTGCTCATCTGCGAGCTTAGTAGCTCTTTGGAGTTGTTTTTCGCAATTCTCGACATCATTATGCGGGAATACATATCGCTTGCCTATGTGCATACGCAAAGCATCTATAATACAGGCATGACACTCTGCATCATATACAATCACGTCTTTTCTATCTACCAGTGAATCAATAACAGACATGATT
>JBCCLV010000010.1:0-53615 GCA_039026695.1 Bacteroidota bacterium | reverse complement strand
GCTGGATAACGCCAACAAATATTCGCCAGATGCCCCCAATATCACCCTAAGGACAGAATCTGATGAAGAGGACTTTGTCTTGTCGATACATGATCATGGGATAGGGATGACGAAAGAGCAGCAAAAGCACATTTTCGAAAAATTCTACCGAGTGCCTACTGGTGACTTACACAATGTAAAAGGTTTTGGATTAGGTCTCGCCTATGTTCACAGAATGGTTGCTGCGCATGGAGGCCACATTCATGTCTCCAGTGAGTTAGGAAAGGGCAGCAGATTTTCAATCACATTACCACTAGCAAAACATGATGCCTAAACTTCTGATTGTTGAGGATGACCCAAACCTAGGTGAGATCCTCAGCGAGTACCTCGGCTTGAAAGGTTATGAAACCACACTGAAAAGAGACGGAGAGGAGGGGGAAAAAGCATTCAAAGAGGAGTCTTTCGACCTTTGCATTTTAGACCTAATGATGCCAAAAAAAGATGGCTTTTCTCTGGCCAAAGAAATAAGATCGCGCAACGAGGATGTCCCAATCATTTTTCTCACCGCCAAGGCAATGAAGCAGGACATTATTAAAGGATTCACGCTAGGTGCGGATGATTACATCACTAAGCCCTTTAGCATGGAAGAATTATTGCTAAGAATTAAGGCCATCCTTAAGCGCTCATCCAAACCCGAAGAAGCACTTTTGCCGAATCCTTTTAGCATTGGCAAGCTGGTTTACAACCATCAAGAAAATATTCTGATCACACCGGTCCGCGAGATCCAGTTAACCACCAAAGAAAACGAGCTCCTGAAGATCTTTTTTGAAAACGTGAATAAAACTGTGGTAAGAAGCATCGCCTTAAAAAGAATCTGGAAAGACGATAGCTATTTCAACGCGAGGAGTATGGATGTCTACATCGCAAAAATCAGAAAATACCTGGCTGATGATCCCTCCATCAAGATATTAACCATACATGGAGAGGGCTTCAAATTGGTTGAAGTATCATAGACTGATACTTCTTTAAATGAGGTACCTTTAAGGGAAAAGTTTAGTTACCGACGCCCGAAAATTTTTATGTTACTTGTTCCTTCTATTTCTGTGATTAATGGCAAGACCGCCAGACTGAAGCAAGGAGATTTTTCAAAGGAGACCACCTACGAAGAATCCCCCTTGGATATTGCAAAGCAATTTGAGGATCACGGTATCAAACGAATCCACTTAATTGACCTGGATGGTGCACGCAGAGGCCGGACGGTAAACTTCGATTTTTTGCACGTAATTTCCGCTTACACCGATCTCACAATCAATTTTGCGGGCGGTATGCACACTGATGGTGATGTATTAAAAGCCTTCGAGTATGGGGCCGAAAGCATCACAGCAGCTTCAATAGCTGTCTCGAATAAAGACCTTTTTTCTAATTGGCTGATGTCCTACGGTCGTAACAAAATTGCCCTGGCTGCCGACAGCCTGGATGGGACCATTCGCATTAGAGGCTGGCAGAAAAAGACCAAAAAAGATCTTTACGAGCACATCAGATACTTTTATGATCGAGGGCTTCAATACCTAAAGACCACAGATATATCAAAGGACGGAGCACTCGATGGTCCTTCGTTTGACCTCTATAAAAAACTTCTGACGTCCTTTCCCGATCTTTCCATTTTTGCCAGTGGTGGCGTCAGAAATATTGATGATGTAAAGAAGCTACGCGACCTGGGTCTACACGGTGTGATCTTCGGTAAAGCATTTTATGAGGGAAGGATCACCCTTAACGATATTGATCACTATCAATCGATCAACGCCTAGCCTGCCTCCTTCGCGCAGGTTTTACCTATTTCCTCAGATTTAGCTTTCATCAAAAGCAATGAAATACATGAAGAATATACTATACTTTCTTACTGCGCTCTTAGGGTTTTCTGCCTATGCACAAGTGAACCTAAACTACTATTTACCGAAAGGTGAATACAATGCTGCGATTCCCACACCCTACGATATTTTGGGCTATCATCCAGGGGAATGGCATGCAAGCCACGATCAACTTCTCTACTACATGCGAGAAGTTTCTGAGGCCTCAGACCGAATGTTTATGACAGAGATAGCTCGTTCTCACGAAGGAAGGCCTCTGGTACAGCTTACCATCTCGTCCCCCGAAAATCTTGCTAAAATCGATGAGATCAAGGCTACCCATGTACAACTGACGGACCCAAAACAGTCTGACCAACTTAATACGGAAGAGTTACCGATTGTTATTTGGCTCGGTTATACAATCCACGGAAACGAAGCAAGTGGATCGAATGCAGCCTTGGTGGTGGCTTACCATCTTGCTGCCGCTGAGAGTGATGAGATGAAAAAAATACTCGAAAATGCAGTAATCATTCTTGATCCATGTTACAATCCGGACGGTATGAACCGTTTTGCCACTTGGGTAAATATGCACAGGTCACACACTATTAATCCTGATCCTAATCACAGAGAGTATGATGAGTCTTGGCCTGGCGGCAGAACCAATCATTACTGGTTTGACCTTAACAGAGACTGGATGCCCTTAGTACATCCTGAGTCGAGGGGAAGGATTGCCAGGTTCCACGAATGGAAGCCAAATATTCTAACAGATCACCACGAAATGGGAACAAATTCTACGTTCTTCTTTCAGCCAGGTATTCCCTCTCGAAAGTTCCCTCTTACCCCACAAAAAAATGTAGACCTCACCCACAAGATGGCAGCATTTCACGCAAAATACTTAGACCAGATCGGTTCACTTTATTACAGCGAAGAGAGCTTTGATGACTTCTACATTGGCAAAGGATCTACCTATCCTGATGTAAATGGTTGTGTAGGTGTACTATTTGAGCAGGCAAGCTCCAGAGGACATGCACAGGAAAACGACTTTGGGGTTCTCACTTTCCCTATGACGATCAGAAATCAATTTATCACTTCTCTCTCCACCATTGCCGCAGGGATAGCACACCGACAAGAATTCCTCGATTATCAAAGGGATTTCTTCCAGTCTGCACAAAAGGAAGCTGCAAAAGAAGAAACGAAAGCTTACGTATTTGGGTCTGAAAACAGCAAAGCAAGGACTTATGAGTTATTGAAAGTGCTAGACCAGCACCAAATAGAAGTTTATAAATTGAGCGACGACCTATCGCAAAACGGATCTAATTTTACTCCAGAGAACGGCTACATTGTTCCTCTCAGCCAGCCTCAATACCGATTTGCCAAAGGAATTTTAGAGCGCAGAACGTCATTTACGGACAGTCTTTTCTATGATGTTTCCAGTTGGACACTGCCATTGGCATACAATATTCCCTACGCAGAGCTTAAGGGCCGATCCTTTACTACATCACTTTTAGGGGAAAAGATCGAAGACCCGAAACAGCCGCTTGGTAAGTTATTCGGTAACAAAGGTGCCTATGCCTACGCCATAAGACCTGAAGGATACTATGCCTACCGGGCTATTGATCGACTGCTTAAGAAAAATGTGGTGGTTCAGTTACTCAATGAAACACATACAGATGGCCAAAGAACCTATCCAAGAGGTACGATGATCATACCGGTAGGTATTCAAGAAAGTAGAAGAGCAATGATCGAATCCAGTATCAATACGATCTTAGAAGAAGATGCGATCAATGTCTATGCCCTCGCCACCGGACTTGCAGTGTCGGGAGTAGATCTAGGGAGTCGCAGTAGCACTACAATCACAGAGCCAAAAGTTGCCGTGCTAGTAGAAGGAGGGGTAAGCAGTTACGAGGCTGGTGAAGTTTGGCATTTATTCGATCAGCGGCTGGAAAAGAAAATTACCCTACTGCCACTGGAACGGCTTACCTCAAATCTTTCACGATACAGCCACATAGTTTTGCCGAATTTTCGCGGCACAGTACGCGATAGCCAAAAAGAAGGGCTTGAGTCCTGGATCAACAATGGCGGGACGGTCATTACCTGGAAAAATGGCGGAAAATTGCTGAGTGACCATGAAATCACAAACGTAAAGTATAAACAGAGAGAGACCGCAGAAGAGGATTACCTTCCATATGAATCCATCAGCGAAAATCGAGGGGCGCAAGTCACGGGAGGGGCCATCTTCAAAGCTAAAGTCGATCTTTCACATCCGCTATGCTATGGCCTAGAAAGCAACCAAATGGCACTCTTTAGGAATCATAACCTGGTCATGGAAAAGTCAAAAAATCCCTATGCTAATCCTATTGTTTATTCAGACGCCTCCTTGCTTTCAGGGTATGTATCCCAAAAAAACTTACAAAGATTCAATGGATCACCCGCGGTTACGATCTCTAATGTTGGTAGAGGCAAAGTGATCACCTTTGCTGATAACCCGAATTTTAGGGCTTTCTGGTGGGGAACCAATAAACTGTTTTTGAATGCGTTATTCTTCGGCGATGCAATTAGCAGAAGTGCAGGAGAGTAGCAAAGAAGTATGTTCATGAAGAAGCGCCTAAAGAACTATAGAGAGATCATTATTTGCATCACGTTTTGTGTTGGGTTGAGTTCTTTCGCTCAAGATGAATCTCTGGAAAGCATCTTTAAAGTGGATTATGATACACCGCTTACCCTGGATCTGGAAGCAGATGAAGCACTGGGAGATAAGGACGGAATTGAGGTAGTAAAGGGAAAAAAGAAAAAGAAAAAGCGCAACGTTTTCTTCGGCATCAAAACCAGAAAAGGATTTACCAGAACGCAAAAAGGAGGTAATACGCTTTGGGAGCAGTTTCATGTGCTGAAAAAGTACGAAGGCCCACCCGAGTATACCAGAGACTTCTATTGGTATGATGCGAAAAAGAAAGTGATCAAAAATTCAATCAGGGTAAATGAAAAGTATGCCAGTGTACTACATGGCCCTTACACTAAGAAGCTGGGCGATCAGGTGATCGAAGCAGGCTGGTTCTACAAAGGGATGAAGCACAAAAGATGGGTCCGATTCAATCGGCACGACATCTTGCAAGAAAAGTCCTACTGGTGGAAAGGCTGGCCTCAAGAATCCAGGCTAGCCTATCATGACTTCCAAAAAACAAAGCTCAAAGAAGTCATTCCTGTTCACTTTGGGGAAAAAAATGGAGAGTACTGGTCATTTCACGAAGACGGGAGCATTGCTGTGAGGGGGACTTTTCAGTTCGGTCATCGTGTCGGTAAATGGCAGGAGTTTTACGATGGGCGAAGATTAAAAAGAGAGGTGATCTACCCTGATGATCCTTTCAATTTTGGTTTTAATCCGTATATCTCAAAGGAGTGGGATAAAGGAGGCAAACTAATTTATGACCGAAAGAAGATGCTAAGCAGCAGAAAGTAGGACACTACAGATGATGTGAGGCGTATACTAGCGCTAGAGTTCATTCTTTACTCCATCTTTATGAAAGTTTATTCTGATAATCCAAAGCTTCGTCAATGCTAGTGCCAAAAAACATCGAATGTTAAAACCCTTACGGGATTTACAGACCTAACTCTTTCCAAGAAGTCCAAGCTTAAAAACAAAGAGACTTCCGCCATAAATGACAGAAGTCTCTCAATGTGTCGGGATGACTGGATTCGAACCAGCGACCTCCCGCACCCTAAGCGGGTACTCTAACCGGACTGAGCCACATCCCGAAGTAGCGTAAAATTAGGCAAGTATTTACTTTGGAAAGCATGAAAATCAAGTGCGCTATCGCTAGGGCATAAAAAAGATTTATGAATTTCATAATTCTTTTTAATGACGCACTCGCAACCCTAAGACCCAAGTTTCAGTACCAATAGGACTGGTGAAATCAGAACTACGATATTATAAATACTTTTTAATCTTCGCTCTGGTAATTGCGATCTTTGCAGCGGTACCTGTTCAGGCTGCCGAGACAGCGAAAGAAAACACTGAAGAGGTAGAGGAGACAAAGCTATTCTGCAAAGAAAACCAGTCTGTAAAGCAGAAACCAAAACACAACGCTGATAGAAATGGCCTTACAAAGAGGTTATTGATCGCTAAAATCGACGATCAATACCTGGTTAGAAGTCAGCTTCCAAAATACATCTTGTACTGTAATTTGATTTTTTACGAATAGTTCAGCCTGATAATTCCAGGCAAAAAAACTATTTAATAAAATCAAATTATACCTATGAAAACTAACTTCAAAACAAGTTCTGGTAGCCCGGTGCTTATGATCCAGAATGAAAAAGATGTAATGACCTGCGAAGACACTAAGCAACTAAGACTACATGACTTAAGAAGAGCTGCAATTTTAGGAACCGTCTACAATCAAGAATCTCGCCTTGAATACAAAGATGCGGAAGGAAGGGACTGCAAAGTGACATCTGCGGTAATAGGAGTCACTGACAAAAATGTGATCGTGAAAAATCACAAACTAGTGCCAATACACAAGATTTATCGAGTAGTAGTGTAAGCACAAATCCACTTTCTCCGCCGCTACAGGAAAATGTTATTAGTCAACACAATTGAGTTGATTCAAGACCGAGCAAAGTCGGGGAGAAAGTGGACTTGAAATAGGTTGTTGGTGTATGCCCCGAAGGAAATCGGGGCATTTTTTATTTTTTCTCTTCTCGCTTAAATGAAAGTAGGTTTTCAGAAGAATTTTCATCATCAAAATAGTAACCTCCGTAATCAAAGGCTTTGAGATCAGCGGGATTCTCAATTTTATTTTCGATGATAAAACGGGACATTAATCCTCGCGCCTTCTTCGCGTAGAATGAGATTATTTTGTATTTACCACTCTTGAAATCCTTAAACTCCACATCAATGACGCGCATCGGTGCCTCCTTACTTTTCACTGATTTGAAGTACTCATTTGAAGCCAAGTTGATCAGGATATCATCGCCCTGCGCCTTCAGGTCCTCTACAAGCAGATCTAATATTCGTCCGCCCCAATAATCGTAAAGGGTCTGATAGTCATCAAATGCCAGTTTAGTCCCCATTTCTAATCGGTAAGGCTGAATGAGATCTAAGGGTCTCAACAATCCATAAAGACCGGATAAAATGCGCAAGTGAGATTGCGCAAATTGCATTTTACTTTCATCAAAATCTTGGGCTTGCAGCCCTTGATAAACATCTCCATTAAACGCCAGCGCCGAAGGTCTTGCATTTTCATCATTGTGATTGGAATCAAACTGTTGGTAGCGATTGACATTCAGTTCTGCCAATTGGCTACTTATGCTCATTAGGTCTGATACCTCCTCAGGAGACTTTCTTCTCATCACCTGAATAAGCTCAGAAGTACATTCCATCAGGCGCGGCTGAGTGCCTTCAAAATGCACAGGCGTTTCAAAATTCAAATTTTTAGCAGGGGAAACAATGGCGATCATATAGTAGATTCGTTAAAATTCTTAATCAATGTTGTTCTAATGCTCTCTAAAGGGATTAAGAGTAAAGATTGTTTGCTTATTCTGTCTTAAGAAAATCTTATTGATTTCTTATTAAAACTCTATGTGGTTGCTGCAACAACGGGCGTCTCCTCCGGCCCCTGGACGCAAAGAGGAATACTACTTTTCTTCCTCAGTCCATTTTGGTAAGGAAACCATGAAAATAGTACCCTTTCCCGCATTAGAGATCACGTCAATGTCTCCATCATGTTCTTCAATGATCGAGTAGGTAATAAACAAGCCAAGTCCTGTGCCTTCACCCGGTGCCTTAGTAGTAAAGAAAGGATCGCTGATTTTAGATAGGTTCTCGGGCGGAATCCCCATCCCATCGTCTTCTATGGTCACTTCAATTTTGTCCTCTTTCTGAGCTGTGATGATGTTTATGGTTCCCTTTTTCTCAATGGCTTGAGCCGCATTAGCTAGGATATTCAAAAGGGCCTGATGCAATCGGCCTTCATTGCCAATAACAATACTGCACTTATCAAAAGACGTGATTATCTGCACCTTGTTTTTGATCTTATTGTGTAAGATCAGCAGACAATTTTCGATGATACTCACCAAATCACACCTTTCGTCCATATTGGGACTTTTCCTGCTGAAGTGATTCAGGCTCATCACAATGTTAGTTGATCGCTTCACTCCTTCGCGCACGATTTTGAGCATCGGCTCATATTCAGTAGCCTTTTCGGGAAAATCCTCTTTTATGCGAGACTCCAAGGCCTCTACACCATTTTTGATAAAGTTTAAAGGGTTGTTTATCTCATGTGCAATGCCCATCGCCATTACACCTAGTGAAGCCATTTTTTCAGAAGTGACCAAGAGCTTCTGTGTCTTTTGGAGTTCCTCATTGTAAGCGATGAGCTCGTGATGAGACTTATAGACTTTGCTTAACAAATAGACCAGAACAAATATGAAGGGGAGCGCCACAAATACAATGATGGCGAAAAGCCTGTTTTCCCCGCTTATGTCTTCGGTATCAGCTTCAGTACCTTCATCTCCTACTTGTGCTGACCTACCTAAGCTGTCGTAAGGCTGAAGCGTTGATAAATCACCTTTACTTACCGACACATGGTCTAATGTATTCGCTTCGCCTTGAAAAGCCCAGAGCAGCAGTATCACTATCAAAATCCTCATCATCCCCTTTTCAAATCTAGTTACGAATTGGAAATTCAGTCGAGAATTTTAAGGCAATCCAATCACATCGTTCGCAGAGTTTTAAGCAAATTTTCCATCTACTGCTCTATGCGCTCATAGGCCCCAATATCTGGAAAAGCATCTCTGGGTTTACCAAGTAGATCATCTAAAATGCCTAGTCCTAGACCTTTGTCTTTTGCAAAAGAGAGCGTATCAAGGGTATAATCGAACAAAAACGGATCGCTAAATCCGGGGAAATCAATCTCTGATGACGTGAAATTATCAGCTATTTCCTGTGGTGATTTGATAATGTTTCCGGCAATATCCAAAGCCAAATTTGCCTCCGCCTCGTTACTGATGAGCAATTCCTCGTCTGCACTACTCCAAAGTATGCAATTTTGGATATTCAAATCAAGATCTCCGATGAGCAGTTCATCTCCCAAAATTGCATTATCGGCAAATTGGATGGAGGGATCCTCGATTACGAAGGGAGTAGGATGATTACTGAGTGTGTTGTGTACAAGTGAATAGTCACCTCCTGCAAAACCACCAAATAAGAATTGACCACAATCGTAAATAAGGGTATTTACACTACTAATCCGTGAATTAAATGCCAAGATCCCAGCCAAACTACAAGTATTTATAATACTGTTGGTGATTTGGATTTCGGTTTGAAGCATATCTGTGGTGCTTCCCGGAAGCAACTGAAAGGAATCATCGGTTTCTACAAGTTGGTAGCCTGCCCCAACACCAATCACCGCGTTGTTGATTGTGGTATAAGCAATTGAAGAATTACTGCTCTCACCAAAAATAATTCCTTGCCACTGACCAGGCACTTGATCAAAGCCACTATCAAAACGAGAGCTGGTAAAGATGATCTGACTGGAGGAGTCCCCGTCGGCTATCAAATCTCCTTGTACAAGCAGAATCGCATCGTTTTCAAAGAATATTCGGGTACCAGGCGCTATTGTCAACCTACAGTTCTCTTCTACTATAGCTACGCCCTCAATCAAATAAGGTCTGTCTGGGATCCAGGTCTCATCGCAGATTATTTCGTTTTGTCTCTTAGCTGCATCTTGGCCATAGGCTACCAGCTTGACGTCCGCCGAATTTCCGTTCCAATTAAACACCACTGAGTCTTTCACGAGATAAGGAAGATCCTGATCTCGCGGTGTAACGTTCACTTCTACCAGGATCAAAATGCTATCCCCTCCAGAGAGTACTTGATCGGTAATTCGCGTCTCCGATCTTCCATTGATAACCACTGAAAAATCTGAGTCGCTGCCTTTCGCCAGGGCAATGCTGCCAAATCGGATCGCTTCCCGATTGGGGTTGATTACTTTCAATCGCCTTGTACTGCTTCTACTATCAGAAATGAGTGTGTCAAATAAAACTGTATCACTGCTCAGAATCAAGCTAAGCGACGGATCTGCAGAAATCGACTCCTCAGCTAAATCACAAGAAACCAGAAAAGAAAAGAAAAGAATGATGTAAAAAAGGTTCCTCATGGAATGGACAAATCCTTAGGCTTCCGCCTCCTTCATTATCTCAGCATTTTCGGCGATCCGTAGCTGCTCCACAAACTCGCTGATGTCCCCATTCATCACATTGGGAAGGTTAAAAACGGAAAGACCTATTCGATGGTCAGTCACCCGTCCCTGGGGATAATTGTAAGTTCTTATTTTATCCGACCGATCTCCTGAGCCCACCATGCTTTTACGCTGACTGCTGATTTCAGCATTGTGTTTTTGCAATTCCATTTCATACAAACGCGACCTGAGGACCTTTAGTGCTTTGTCATAATTCGCATGCTGCGATCTACCATCTTGGCATTCTACTACCAATCCTGAAGGAGCGTGGGTCAGCCTCACAGCTGACTCAGTTTTATTGATATGCTGACCACCGGCTCCTGATGCACGGAAGGTATCCTTTCGGATGTCTCCCATGTTGAGCTCTACGTCCACTTCTTCCGCCTCTGGAAGTACTGCCACAGTTGCGGCAGAAGTGTGTACCCTTCCCTGGGACTCTGTCGCCGGCACCCTTTGTACTCGATGTACACCGGACTCAAATTTTAACTTACCGTAGACGTCTTCTCCTTCAATGGAGGCAACGATCTCTTTGTAGCCTCCTGCAGAACCCTCATTGAAATTCAGTACGGAAAACTTCCATTTTTCAGATTCCGAGAAAGCCTTGTATAATCTAAAAAGATCTCCAGCAAATATGGATGCCTCATCTCCACCTGTCCCAGCCCTGACTTCCAGTATTACATTCTTGCTATCATTGGGGTCCTTTGGAATCAGCATAACTTTAAGCTCCTCTTCCAAAGTGCCAATTAATGGCTCCATTTCATCAATCTCCAACTTGGCAAGCTCACGGAACTCAGGGTCTTTCTCAGTACCAAGAAGCTCTTTGGCGTTTTTAAGATTGCTCTGCGCATCTTTAAATGCTCGATACTTTTCTACAATTTTCTCAAGGTCTTTGTACTCCTTATTCAACTCACCGTACTTTTTCATGTCGGATACGATATCCGGTTGTACAATGAGCTGACCCACCTCCTCAAACCGATGTTCTATCTCTTCCAGCTTGTCTATCATCTTGAGATCAAATTTTTAACGAAGATAACTTGCTTTGTCGACCGCCTTAAATTTCAGTACAATCGGTACTTACCCGTTTTGCAGAGATGCATAGAACTAAAAATCACTCATTTTTCTGGATGAGCGGTAGACCAAAATCATGATAACAAATCCAGCAAGCGTAAGTGGGATGCTCAAAATCTGTCCCATGTTGATCGCTAAATCTTCCTCAAAGGCCTCTTGAGGCATTTTAAAGAACTCGTCTACAAAACGAGCTGACCATAGTATGATCATAAAAAGGGCAAAGTTGAACCCTTGTGGCAGTACGTCTCTCTTTTTCAGCCAAAGCCAAAAGAGTATACCCATCAGTAACAGACAATAAGCAGCCTCATAGAGCTGCGCTGCGTGTCGCACTTTTCCCAAGGCGTAGATCTCTACCACTTGTCTGCCATCCTCTTCCAATACTTTGTAGGTAAGTGGACCTTCTCCAAATGAGACGTGCTGTCGAACTTCGGTGTAGCGATCTAACGAGCTCTTGAGCTGATTTTCCAGAAAGTTTTTGTCAGGAAAAGAAAGTTCCACACCTCGGCGGTAAGTAATTCGTGCAGTAATTGGCACAAGACCTGGTGTTTCACTTGGTATTTCACCGCCTTTAATGATCGAAATATCATCAATTTTCTTTTCGTCATAGTTGAGCACATCATAGGTAGCCTTCGCGTACACCACTCCTACATCGGAATTGGTCAATGTCCCCTCCATTTCCGAATTGAACAGATTTCCGGTGCGGATCATAGCCCCCGTCAGCGCTACTACAATTACAATGCGATCCAAGATCCATAGATACCGGTACTTGTACTTTCTACAGAAAAGGTAGATCGCAAATAAAATGCCCAATGCTCCACCATGACTGGCTAGCCCGCCTTCCCAAACCTTCAAAATTTCTAGTGGATTGGACAGGTAGTAAGAAGGATTGTAGAATAAGCAGTGACCTATTCTGGCACCTATGATGGTAGCGAGCACCATGTAGGTAGTAATCCGTTCAACATCTTTCTCCGGCCTGCCTTCTTTTTTGAAAATCCAAAGGAACAACTGCTGTGAAACGATAAATCCGAGTGCAAACAACACGCCGTACCATCGCGGGGCATAGTCAATGCCTGGTATGCGGAAAAGCTCCGGATTAAAGGTCCAAATGATGTAATTAAGCATGTTCATACCCTGTCTTTTCGATTGCGTAAAGATGAAATAATCCCTGTAGACTGGTCAGACTTTTCTCCAGAAATAGGGTGTAAATAATATCAATACCGTAAATAATTCCAGCCGACCGACAAGCATCAAAAAAGCTAAAATCCACTTGACCCCTTTTGGTAAATGAGCAAAATTGTCCACTGGGCCGACATCTCCAATACCAGGACCAATATTACCCAGCGTAGTTGCTACCGCTCCCAAAGAAGTATTGAAGTCTAGCCCAAAAGAAGAGACCGCAATAGCGCCGAAGCACATGATCAAAATGTAGATCATAATGAAAGCCAGCACATTAAAAGTAATGTCTCTATTTACGGCTTTCCCATTGAACCTTACCGGGATAATAGCTGATGGATGCAGTATCCGCTTTAGCTCCTGCAGTGAATTCTTGATGAGAAGAATGTGTCTTACCAGTTTTACTCCACCTGCGGTTGATCCTGCAGAGCCTCCGGCAAACATCAAAAGAAAAAATATTACGGTAATGAAAGAGGTCCAGGAAGTGTAATCATGGGTAACAAATCCAGTAGTAGTTACCACGGAAATTACCTGAAAAAGCGCATCTCGAATGGATTTCTCAAAAGTATCATGACCCAAACTGAAGATGATCATTCCTACGAGAATCGATAGCACTACGCAGAAAAAAAGATAGAAACGGAATTCTTCGTTTTTGAGGAGTTTGCTAAATCTTCCGTGCAGCCCCATGTAGGTCATGGTAAAATTGGTGCCGGCCAAAAACATAAAGACAATGATCACATACTGAATAAATGGGTCTTGAAAGTGTGCCACACTTGCGTTTTTGGTAGAGAATCCTCCTGTTGCCATAGTGGTGAGGCTGTGGTTAAAAGCATCATAAAAAGTCATCCCTCCAATCCAAAGCAGCACCAACTCTGTAAGCGTGAGGCCGCAATAAATAATCCAAAGACGCTTGGCTGTGTCCTTTATCCTGGGGGCTAGCTTATCTGGAGAGATTCCAGGAGCTTCCGCAACAAATAGCTGCATGCCTCCAATTCCCAAAAGAGGTAGAATTGCAACCGTAAGCACGATGATCCCCATGCCACCGATCCATTGCGTTAAACTACGCCAGAATAGGATTCCTTTTCCTACTGATTCAATATCAGTAAGTACGCTAGCCCCTGTGGTAGAAAAACCTGAAAGTGTCTCAAAGAAAGCGTTAGTAATATCCGGGATTTCTCCGCTGAGCAGATAGGGCAGCGACCCAAAAAAAGACATGGATAGCCAGCCTGTGGTGACAATCAGGTACCCGTCTTTTTTGCGAAGATCGTTGTTGCTATTCTGGCGGACAAACAACAGCAAAATGAGTCCGGAACCGGCAGTAATCCCAGAAGAAATTAAAAGTGGTATCAGATCGTTGGATCCATAATACACACTAAAAGGGATACAGAGAAGCATGAACGCTGCGTTCATCAGCAGTAGACTGCCGATCACCTTCAGGATCACCTTGTAGTTGAAAATCATCCTACTTGAAGAAGTTCTCTACTTTGCGTATACACTCCATTTTGGAGAGGACCACCACACGGTCCTTAGATTGAAATTCAAAGTTGCCACGAACAGCAATCCCTCTTCCATCCCGTATCACCCCGCCCACAATAGCAGTCTTGGGGAAATTAAGGTCCTTCAGTTCTTTGTGCAGCACCTGACTGTTTTCTCCAAGCTCAAATTCTAAAATTTCGGCCTCCACTCCGTGAATACTTGTGATATCAATGATCTCACCCTTTCTGATATATCGGAATATAAAATTGGCTGCAATCAGCTTTTTGTTGATTAGTGTGTCAATTCCAATGCTTTGAGAGAGATGGATATAGTCCACATTTTCAACCAGGGCAATGGTCTTTTTTACTCCCGTCTTCTTGGCCAGCAAGGACGCCATAATATTGGTCTCGGAGTTTTCTGTGAGCGCCACAAAAGCATCCATCCGCTCGATACTTTCTTCCTTAAGAAGGGTAATGTCTCTTCCATCACCATTGATGATCATTGTATCAGGAAGTTCGTCCACCAGTTCTAAGCATTTTGCCTTGTCTGCCTCCACCAGCTTGATGTTATATTTTTTACTCAGCGTCTTAGCTGTGTTCACGCCCACTTTGCTAGCACCCAGGATCATCACATTTTTGATCTCGATACTTTCTTTACCCGCTAAGGCTGTGACACGCTCTACACCATCCGGCTGAGCGATGAAGTAGGCATGGTCTCCCTCTTCAAATCTATTTTCCCCGTAAGGAATGATGGTCTCATTATTCCTGAGAATGGCTACTGTGGTGAAATTGTGGTCAGGATTAAGGTATGCGGTCTCAGTCAGGGTTTTATCGTACAGTTCGGATTTTTTATCCACAGTAATACCAATCATGGATAAGGTCCCTTTTTCAAACTCGAAGGTATCCGTAAGAGCTGTCTGCTTCAAAAGGCGTTTAATCTCTCGTGCGGCCAGTGATGCTGGAGAAATAATTTCGTCAATCCCGATACTAGCGAGTTTCAATTCCTCTCTGGCGTGCAACAACTCTGTATTAGAAATACGAGCAATGGTCTTCTTAGCTCCCAAATTTTTACCCAGTGTACAGGTAGTGATGTTCACTTCCTGAATAGAGGTAACGGCGATCAAAAGGTCCGCTTTAGTAATGTTAGCTTCCTTTAGAATTCTGGGCGATGTGGAGCTTCCTTTTACAGTGCTCACATCGAGGTGCTGGGATACATATTCCAGAACACTAGCGTCAGAGTCAATGATCACAATATCCTGCTCCTCCGCGACAAGTAGTTTGGCCAGGTGAAATCCCATGTCACCCGCCCCGGCTATGACAATTCTCATTTCTTATTTAAAAGAAGATCGCAAAGATATGAGAATAGTGCATAATTGAGCTGAGTGGTGTTCACTCTTAGGACAAAGGCACGATAAGGCTTAAAAATAGCGCTGCCTTAGGTTTAAATTTGGTTCTTTCTGCAAGGTTGTGATCACTACTACAATCCTTCTAAGAACGTATCTTTATTCTACTACTTTGACAACTAATGAAACTCAAAAAACTGCAATTAAATTGGGGAACTACCGTGGCTTTGCTAGTGAGCTTTGCCGCGCTGATTACTACAATCTACGAGGCGAACATCTTGAAATCTCAACAACGAGCCCTCGTGTGGCCCTACTTCGAGGTTTTTCCCAATTACACGAGTGCCGGGTATTCCGTAGTGGCAAGAAATCTAGGTACCGGACCAGCGATTATTACTTCCGTAGAGACGAAGTATGATGGAGAACCAGTGGGTTCATTTATGGATATAATTGACAAACTCGATCCTGACTCCACGATTAGCAGGTATTCATTTAACTATCGCTCGCTTAACAATACTGTACTAAAAGCCGGTGAGGAGCGAATTGTATTTCTCATGCCTTGGAGTACCACTACTCGGAAAATGATCCAAAAGGCCAAGCCTCTTACTTTCAAAGTAGAATACAAATCAGTACTCGATGAATACTGGGTCTATGATTTTGAAACGAAAACACATCAGGAAGGTCGATTCAAATCTTCACTGGAGTTTTATACTTCCAGATAGTACTCCCCCCTTGAATAATTATTTAGGGAAAGGTCTTTGCGAGATACTCCTTAGTAGCCTCCATCACCTTTGGCGCAAGTACCATCGCCGATATCATAGTAGGAACCGCCATAAGTCCGTAAGCTACAAAGACCAAGTTTACAACATCACTCAATGTGGCAACTGAGCCAAGGATTACCAATGCGATGTACCAATAATTAAAGTAATTACCGTACTTAGCTCCAATGAGAAACGACAGACACTTTTGACCGTAGTAAGCCAGTCCAAAGATTGTGGTGATGGCGAAAATCATTACGCAGACCATTAACAAGTAGGGTCCAAAGCCCGGAAAAGCTGTTTCAAAGGCGCTGGCAGTAAGCAATATCCCATCTTGCTCTCCACTGTTCCAAACACCCGTAACCAAAATGCATATCCCAGTCATCGTACAAACAATGATTGTATCAATAGCAGGACCTAGCATGGCCACCAGCCCTTCTCGCACCGGCTCATTTGTTTTTGCCGCACCGTGCATCATCGGAGCTTGGCCAATACCTGCTTCATTGGAGAAGGCTGCTCTTTTGGCTCCCTCTACGATGATTGCCCCAATTGCACCTCCCAGCATTGCCTGTGCACTGAATGCATCCGTGAAGATGAGTGCAAAAGCACCTCCCACTGCATCGGCATTGAAAACCATGATGAGAAGAACACTTACCACATAAACCACCACCATAGCGGGGACCAGTTTTGAGGCTACACTTCCAATCCTGCGAATACCACCTAGAATTACCAAGGCTACCAAGAAGGCAATGCAGAGACCAATGCAAAGACTGATCAGGTCAAACTCTAGACCAACACCCAAAAAATCAAAATTGAAAGGGCGCTCAGCAAAACCATTTGGAATCAAAACTACATTCTTCAAGACAGCTACCATTTGGTTGGTCTGAAAAACGGGTGTTGCCCCAAAAAATCCCGCAACACTAAAAAAGACAGCCAGTGCTTTCCAGCGTCTGCTCATTCCTTCTCTTATCACATACATGGGACCACCCTGAAGGTTCCCTTCGGAATCCTTCCCGCGATAAAGTACAGCCAACGTGCAGGTAAAGTATTTAGTAGCCATCCCCAGAAGTGCACTGATCCACATCCAGAAAATAGCTCCTGGTCCTCCCGCTGCTATGGCCAATGCCACACCGCTGATGTTGCCCATCCCTATGGTTGCTGCCAATGCTCCTGACAGTGCCTGGAAGTGACTGATCTCACCGGGATCATTGGGGTTATCGTATTTTCCACGCAAGACATTGATTGCATGCTTTAGAAATCGGAAGGGTAAAAACTTTGAGTAGACTACCAGAAAAAAGCCTCCTCCGAGAAGTAGAATAAGCAAAGGCGGCCCCCAGATAAAATCAACCGCTTTGGACAAAAAAGTGCTAAAGGCATTCATAAATAAAGCGGCGAAGGTAACAAAACGCGGGTTTGCTCGGCTGAGCAACACTTTGTAAATCAAATGAGGGGATTTACACTCCTCCCTGCATCACACTTGCCTTAAAGTTGAGTAAATCCTGCACTTTATCTTTGGGGTCGGTTCTTTAGGAGAGCTTATTGTTAAACTATCAAATCTCGAGTCCATCAAACTTCACTATCGTACTCTTGGCGAAGGACCTCCATTAATCATTCTTCATGGCGTCTTTGGCTCATCGGACAATTGGCAAACGCTAGGCAAGGCATTGTCGGCAACCCATAAAGTATTCCTTGTAGACTTGCGTAATCACGGAAAGTCTCCACATAGCCAGGAGTTCAATTATGCCGTGATGGCTGAGGACGTATTGGAGTTACTTCAGGACGCAGAGGTACCCCAGGCAAACGTTTTGGGTCACTCGATGGGTGGAAAAGTGGCGATGACTTTGGCCACAGCATATCCTGAGGTAGTAGATAAATTAATCGTAGTGGATATCGCTCCAAAGCAGTATCCACCTCATCATCAGCAAATATTTGCTGGTTTTAAGTCGGTATCCTTATCGGAAATTAAAAGCCGCGGGGAAGCAGACCAGCAGATGATGAAAGTGATAGCTAACGCAGGAATACGTCAATTCATCCTTAAGAACTTGGACCGGGATGAACAAAAAGGATTTAAATGGAAATTAAATCTTGCGGCCATTGAGGCTGGGGCTAGTCAGGTTGGAGCTGGCCTATCAAACAGTGCAGTTTTCAATGGTGAGACACTGTTTGTCTCGGGTGGCAATTCGGACTACATCAAAACAGAGGATCATGCACTCATCTACCATCATTTTGCTAATGCTAAAATTGAAACTATTTCAGGAGCAGGACACTGGGTGCATGCAGAGAAACCAAAGGACCTCTTGGAGACGCTGCATCAATTTCTTAATGCTGATTGATCTAAATCCTTAAGGATAAATAAGTGGAGCATATCGGATTCGAACCGATGACCTCTACACTGCCAGTGTAGCGCTCTAGCCAACTGAGCTAATGCCCCGTACAAGTGGCGAAAATAGCAAAACTAGCGGATGACCCTTCTAAATCGTTTGACATTCTTTCTGTAATAGTCGCTAAGCAAGTTGGACTCAATCACCCCTCGGGAAGAGGATGCGTGAATAAATAGGATTCGCCCGTCTTCCACAGAGGTTATCATTCCACTATGGTACCACTTCTTACTTCCTTTTTGTTTGAATTTGAAGTAAACCAAATCACCCTTGCGTAGATGCTCCCAATTCTTCTTTTTCCCCTCTTTGGATTGGTCTTGCGAAACACGCGGCAAAGCGATCCCAATGGCACCATATGCATTTTGGATCAATCCTGAACAGTCAATCCCGCTCTTGGAAGCACCACCCCATTTGTATGGAGTACCCAAGTAGGACCTTCCTTCCGCCACCACCATTTCGATCTGCTTGGCCCGCTGCTTCTTTTTTTTGCTTTGCGCTTCAGAAAAATGAAATGTGAGAGAGAAAAACATGAGAAATAAGAAAAATCTCCCTTTTGCTATTCCCAAGTCTCCCAACTGCATTGAATCTCTAGATTACTTTCCCAACCAAGAATTGAACATCCACTGGGTCTTTTCCTGTGCTGTAACCAGCGCAATCATCATATCCTCAGTTTCATTGTCACCTTCTTTTACGGCCAGTTCTTTGATCTTGTTTTCCTGCTCGATCAAGACCGCCAGATTGTCAACGATCATTCTAACCAAAACCTCATCTTTGGACTCATCTTTTACAGATTTTATAGAAGTTGTATCGAGGTAGGTTTCTAAAGTATGATGAGGACGGCCTCCGATAGTCAGGATACGCTCAGCTATTTCATCAATATTGGTAAGCGCTATAGTATACAATTCTTCAAACTTTGCATGTAATTCAAAAAATCTTGGTCCCTTAATGTTCCAGTGTGCGCCACGTGTATTTTGGTAGTAAACATGAAAATCTGAAAGCAGCTTATTTAGATTAAAAATTAAATCTTTATCCATTTTACCAAATTTTATTCTAATTCAAATGTTATTTGGTAAGAAAACAGAACAGATCAAGGTTCTGTTCGTGTTGAGCAACTAGTTTAAAATCATTCCAGCCAATCTCAAGAGCAAGCGAGTCTTCAGCATTTTTTAGCTTTTTTCTGTTGATGCGGTTCAATACTTCGTAGGGTTTTCTCAGTAAGGAGGCGGGAAGTCGATGCTGTAAATTGAAAATATCGTACTTCATGATCTTATTTACTGACGCTCGATTTTGCTTATGGTAAGCAAGTACTTTTTCATTCCCTGCCACCCCCATCATCTCGACTTTGGAAAACACTTTTTCACACAGCTGTGTAAGCTCGGCTGCAGTGTATTCTCTGATGTGCCAAGGGTTTCTTGACAATGTCATTTTGATATTTGGTGTTGTCATCAATGCCTTACCCCCGGGCTTCAATACCCGATGTATCTCTTTTATGAATTCAAGATCCTCTTCCACGTGCTCAATTACCTGAAAGGTAACCAAGCAATCAAATTGGTTATCTTTAAAAGGGAAGGGAGGGAACGTACCTTGCATAAACTTATATGAAGGAAATCGGTGCTTGAGGTCTTGAACGATGGAATCAATTTTATCAATTCCAAGGTAGGAATCAGCCCTGGGTACCAAAAGCTCTACTCCTCTGCCTTCCCCACAGCCAAGCTCTAGCAAATCCCCCTTAATATACTCCTGGGCAAAGTGATAAGCACTCAACAATCGCTGATGTATGGGATTGTCCGATGGTATCTGATCGGAAGTGATTTCAGTAGTGTAAACGCTCATATTACCTTGCTTGAACTAAAAAAGACTGGCAAAGAAATCAATTTCTTCACATATTTGGCGCGGTATGCATCGAATCACCCCCTTTTTTTGCGCCTTCTTCTTGATAGTAAATTCGGTCTTGGCTATCGACTTTTCCAGAATCAATGTTGCTTGGCAATACAATCTCTCTGCTCCCGTTCAAATGGCGCATAGGGTGGTCACTGTAGACGATGACCTTGTCGTATTTCTTAAAGTCAAGCTAGATTCATCAAAATGGAAATACGCCTTTCTACTTCAGGAAAAGTATGAAACAGAAGAACATAGAGAATTTTCTCCTAGTGCAATCGATACTATTTCCACTCAGGGAACTGAAATCTTAATAAAGCTTCAATTCGGAGTTCCCAAAGAAGATTTGATGGTGATAAAGATCTTCCGGTACGAGACCTATCTCTACTACGATATCCCGATCAAGATTGGATCGCTCATGTATCCTTCAGTCTATCCAGTAACGAGCGATGGGGTCCCCATTCTTGAAAATCACATCAATAGGTCCGGGCATTACTGGAAAAACAACGAGTATTATTTCAGTATGAGGTACCCTGCACCTATTGGCATTCCAGATCCACCTATGGCGGATATGAAACCCCTTGCTCCCAATATCCAAAAGGACTCTAGCTTCACTTTTACGGATTCTGCAAGCTTTGCAGATAGTTACTTTTACACGGTGATGGGTGACTCTGGTGCTGCCACTGGCGTAACCATGCTTAAAGTACCTCCCTATTTTCCTGAATATAGGCAACTTCCTGAGCTAGTGACCTGTATGTTTTATCTCACTAGTGAATCCGAAAAGAAAAAACTATTATCCTCGAAGGACCTCAAGCGCGACTTTGATTCTTTTTGGGTGAATAATTTCAGTACAAAACCAAGAGCCCGAAACGCAATCCGCAAATACTACAATTCTGTGGAGCGGGCCAATCGTCTTTTTACAGACTTTTCCGCTGGCTGGAGTACCGATAGAGGAATGGTATACATTGTCTACGGACCACCCGTAGAGGTCTACCGCACTACAGGCCTGGAAGAATGGTACTACACAGGCGGAAGCCTTTTTGAGTTCTCCGTGATTTCCTCCTTCTTTTCTCCAAGGACCTATGCGCTGAGAAGAAGTAAGGCAATGGAAGAAGGCTGGTATCGGCAAATTGCTGCGATCCGCAGAGGCATCAATGAATAAAAAGCTTGACATTATATACGGAATTCGCTCCGTGCTGGAAGCGGTAAAAGCGGGACAACAGATGGAGCGCGTTTTCTTACAAAAGAATCTTAAAGGCGATCTCTACAAAGAACTCATGCTGGTGCTACATCAGCAGACCGTCCCTCTTTCTAAAGTACCGATTGAGCGCATCAATAAGTTTACCCGCAAAAATCACCAAGGGGTTGTAGCCTTGATTTCTCCCATTCAGTACCACAAGCTGGAACACTTAGTACCTCAGCTTTTTGAGGAAGGAAAATCTCCATTGCTCTTGCTTCTGGACGAAGTAACCGATGTACGAAACTTTGGAGCCATTGCGCGCTCAGCAGAGTGTATGGGCGTAGATGGAATCGTGATTCCCACCCGTGGGGGTGCTCAGGTTAATGAAGATGCCATGAAAACCTCGGCCGGAGCGTTCAATTATCTTCCAGTTAGTAGAGTAAACCAGCTTTTGGAAGCGGTGGATCTTCTGAAATCTTCCGGCTATCAGATCATAAGCTGTACCGAAAAAGCACAAAAACTCCTTTCAGACATTGATTTCTCGTCACCAACTGCTTTGGTAATGGGATCGGAAGAACATGGAATATCATCTCAAATTATGGAAGCTTCGGACAGCTTGGTCCAAATACAGCTCACTGGTGAAATTGAATCCCTTAACGTCTCGGTAGCTACCGGAATAGCACTGTATGAGATTCAGCGCCAGCGACTAAATCCTTTGTCATAGGCAAGTCACAAGCTATTTGCTTATAATTCAATCAAAAAGAAAGGATACGTTAATTGCTCTTCCGTATGGCGCCAAGCACATCATCAACGATATCATCTATGTGCTCAAGCCCAACAGATATGCGTACCATCCCTGGGGTGATGCCCACCGCGGCTCGCTCTTGTTCAGTGAGCTTACTATGAGTAGTTGACGATGGATGCGTGGCAATACTACGGGTATCGCCCAGATTTGCTGAAAGCGTCATCATTTCCAAGCCATCCAAAAATCGTTTCCCTCGCTCCAGACCTCCCTCAAGTTCCAGCGTAACCATACCTCCCCCTTGCCTCATTTGCTTTTGAGCCAATGCGTATTGCGGATGAGATTTTAGGTAAGGATATTTAACGAAATTCACTCCTGGTTCCCCTTCCAGTGCTTCAGCTAGCTTTAGTGCGTTGGCACAATGTCGATCCATTCTAGCCGCTAAAGTTTCGAGGCTTTTAGAAAGTAGCCAGCCGTGAAAGGGAGACATAGCAGGCCCCGTATGCCGACCAAAATATTTTAAATCAGCAAAAAGCGCCTCGGTTGAAAGTACTGCACCACCTAATACTCTCCCCTGGCCATCAATAAATTTTGTCGCGGAGTGAGTGACGATATCTGCTCCGTAGTGTGCGGGTGTTTGCAGGTATGGCGTAGCAAAGCAATTATCTACATTTACGATCAACCCAGCAGACTTCCCAAAACCACAAAGTGCTTCCAGGTCAAAAAGATCGAGAGCTGGATTGGAAGGCGACTCAAAGAAGAGCATTTTGGTGTTAGGCTGTATGGCCTTTTCCCAATCTGTCACATTATTACCATCCACATAGGTATGGGTGATGCCCCATCGCGGTAAAATTTTAGTGATCACTTGGTGTGAAGACCCAAAAATGGATCTACAAGCGACCAAATGATCTCCTTGATTCAAAAAGGCTGCAAAACTGGCAAAGACCGCCCCCATACCACTAGCGGTTGCTATCCCATATGGAAGACCCTCCATCTGACAGAGTTTCGTAATAAACTCGTCATTATTTGGATTGGAGTAACGTGAATAGATAAATCCCTCCTGCTCATCCTGAAATAGCGCCCTTCCGTGCTCCGCACTGTCAAACGTATAGCTAGAGGTCGCATAGATGGGTACCGAGTGTTCGTTACTGTCTGACTGAGCAGCCTGCTGTCTTACTGCTCTTGTTTCAAATTTTTCGCTCTTCAATGAATTCTTTTTGAGATACCTGGTAAGGCTGCAAAAGTACTTTGAAGCGTAGAATAACGCATAGCATCACAGGAAACATAAGAAAATAAATAAGGTGTAAATCAGTGCCGTAATGACCTCTGTACTGGCCTTACTGGTGCTAATACTCAAATCCGTATTTGTCACTCATTAGCTGCACCTCTACCCTTTGATTTAGCTTAAGTGAGTTGTATCCTTTCCAGAAAGACTCAACTGAGGGAGTTTCATCAGCAGCTTCAAAAATCGTCATGTCGGTACCCAAGAGGATCTGATCGTCCGGAACCTGATAGCTCACTTTGGTACTATTGATCACCAAAACAGCTTCATACTTTTCCTCACCTTTTTCCGCCAGGCCTTCGTAGGAGACATTGACCAATTCAAAACTACCGTCTATCAGTTCAAATTCTTCAGTCCAGTACACATAGTCCCAGAATTCAGACTTAGTGGTATTAGGATGATATTCCATTTTCAAGATGGCATAAGTGATGTCATCAATGTATAACCGACCGGTTGTATTGCCCTTTCTGCTTTTGGGCTCGAACTCCACAACTAAAACACTGTGCTGACCCATTGTGGTAGTGCCATCATAGTAAAACTCATATTTATCCCGATTGCGTTTATGGAGGAATGAATCAAAACGCCAGATCGAATGATGTGCCATGTCACTGGCATTTCCAGCTAGCAGATTATCTACTTTTACTGGCTTATAAACACGTTTCCTGGACCTCAGTAAATGCGCCCAAGGATTTCCAAATTTATCAACGTTGCTGGGAGTGTAGACATCCAATATACCTTCTGTAACATACCTAAATCCCAGCGTATCCCTCAACGATTCTAAATAGTAAGTCTCCATATGAAGCGGCTCCATGATGTAGTTAAGGTGCATATTTCGGAACACCCGATCCATGATAGTTGGGCCCGATCGTACCACCACTTCATCAAGTGCAGTCACAGAGACTTCAATAAATAACTCAAGATATCGATCAAAATCGGTGACCGCTTGCTTCAAAGGCTCATAGCCTAAGTAGGATACCTGAAGGATTACTTCAAGATCGTTTTCATAAGATATTTCAAGCGAAAATTCCCCATTGATGTTAGAAATTGTAACCTGATCATCAACAAATACATGGGCAAATGGAACACCCTCCCGAGTTACTTTGTCCTTGACGATTCCCTGGATGGTGACGGGTTCCCCTTCAGCAAAGAGTAAAAGGGGTAAAATCATAATCATGAGAATGGTGGTGAGCTTCTTCATGGAAATGTTCTATTATGTAAGTTACAAAAATCTCTTCAGGATCAGGAAGAATTAAATAAAACATTATCAATTGATAATGCAAGGAGCAATTGCTGAATCATAATTAGGCAGCAAAGTTTTTTAGCCCATTTCCTCCAGGCATTGCTGTAATTGTTCTTGTACTTTCTTAGTATTCCCGATGAATATTGCTTCACCCACAATAAAGACAGGGCGCTTCAAAAAAGTATACTCTTCCGCAATCAGTTTTCGATAGTCCTCCTCATCAAGCGACTTCTCCGCTAATCCCAGTGCCCGGTATTTCATCGCCTTTCTTGAAAAAAGTGACTCATACGAGCCGGCAAGCTTTCGCATCTCATCAACCTGATCCAGCGTTAAAGGCTCATGCTTGATGTCCTGCGTTTTAAATCCTGTAAGCAAGTCACCAAGAGAATCCATGATTTTCTTGCAAGTGGAACAGGTTGATAGGTAATACAACTTTTTAGTCATGATCTTAAAACTAAATGGAAAGGGTCGCGAGGACAACTTTTTAATCAATAGGATGGTGCCATTAAGAACTTACTTTCGCGTAAATCTGTATGGCTGTTTATGGAGTTAAAAAAAGCAATAGAAACCTCATTAGAAAAGTCCATTAGCGGAAAGGCGTATGAAGCATTATTGGAACGATTTGCAGCAGAAGGAAAGACCTCAGGTACTCAAAACGAGGACCTGATCTACTACACAAAATTGAATGCCCAGCGCTCCCGCAGGATTTATAAAACCACAGATTTAGAAGCTGAGTTGGCCGAAGTGGTCCAGTCCCTTCCAACCCAAACCTGGCTTTTACTTACAGAAACCTGGTGCGGTGACGCTGCAAACAGCGTCCCGATCATTGCCAGACTGGCAGAACTCAACGAGAAGATTGACCTGAGAATCGTTTTTCGAGATGAAAACCCTGAATTGATGGACCTGTTTCTGACCAAAGGGGGAAGGTCAATTCCCAAACTGATTGGGCTCGATGCGAATAAAAAAGTACTTTTTGACTGGGGTCCAAGACCCGCGGAAGCCCAAAAATTGTACTGGGACTGGAGAGAGGAAGATCAAAGAATACCGTATAGTGAATTCCACATAGTGATGCAAAAATGGTACACTCAGAACCAAGGTTTGGCAATTCAGCAAGAGTTAAAAGAGAAAGTGGAAAAGGCTAGTTAATTTTTTCCCTATAGCATTCCTATTTGAGAAAACCATTCTCGTTTTGAGAAGGCTTTTAGCAATATTGCATACTAGGAGAGGTTCTTATAAGGATTGGAACGCTATTTGATCATTTACCGAAAATTCAATTTGATAAATTTTATGAGAAGCATTTTAAATAGATATTTCTTCTTACAGATCCTTCTTGGAGTTGGAATCGTGCTTAGTCTTGGTTCATGCAAGAAGAACAAAAAGCTTGCTGAACTCAGCGACCCGGAAGCGGAAAAAGAAGCAATGCTTGCTGAAGTTGAGCAGACAGAGCCAGAAGAGGAAGAAGAAATTCCCTTCAGTAGAGAACCGTCTGTAGTAACTGCCGAGCAGAAAGTAGACCAGTACTTTAAAGCAATCTCAGCAGCCAGCTCCACCACCTCAGCCAATGCAAGCATTCAAGAAACACTCAGTCTGTTTGAGTCACCCGATGCACCTCTTCTGATCGTGTTTTATGAAGCGGATGGAAAAGAAAGTTATGATGAACCTACTACAATTGAGAAATACCTCAATTACCTAAAAGACACCAAAAACAAACCCGCAAAAGTGAGTGAAATCGTCACTGACGAGACAGGAAGAATCAAAGAAATCGTACTAAAGAAATAAGTGATGAAATTTTTTATCAAAAGAACTATAAGTGTATTTCCAATGATCGCAGTAATGCTCTTCCTAAGCTCAATTGGATATGCCCAAGACGATGTAGATCCCGCGAGGAAACAAGCCATTGATTCACTGGCGCTGGAGAAAGTAAGGGATCTCAGCAAATACATCAGTATAATCGGTAATAAAAAAACCCAATTTAGCGAAGCACAGCGTGTGATGGATCGTGCTGAGGAGCTGTTTGCGCCCGATAGCGAAATGGGGGTTTCTTCATTGAGCAGAGAGGAAATTTCTTACTATAAAGTGCGCGAGTACTTTAAAAGATTGATGGCGCTCAATTACGATAAAGTAGAAATTAAATGGTATGATATCCACTATGTAAGTGACCTGGAACGGCAACCTGATGGGAAGTACGTAGGAGTTATTACCGTCTATCAGCGATTTGAGGGATCCTCTGATGATGGACTGAATTACAAAGACACAACCAAAAAGGACATCACGATCTACGTAGAAAAGAAAGAAACCCAGATAGCTGGTAGAGCTATTGAATTTTGGGATGTAATGCTGGGTGACATTCGTGTGACCGAAACCTCCGCATGAGATATTCACCTTGCTTGCTTCTTTTCTTCGGCTTGCACTTTACGCTTTGTAATGTAGGCAAGGCGCAAGTTGGGCTTACGGATGAGATGAAAGAGACGGAGCGGATGCTGGCCGCCTCTACTAAGCAAGTCAATCAGTTTTTTCTTCGTTTTAACGGGGAAGAAACAGGAAAAGGAGCGCGTTTACAGGCTGGGGATAGACAATTCCGTGCCACTGGATTGCGAAGAAACTTTATCCCAAACCTTTTCAATCAAAGCGGAAACATTGACCTGGAACTGGCAAAGCGATTTACTAAACTCGTAACCGATAAGCGGGCGCCTCTTTTTTTGGATCGCCGACATGACAATTGGATCGCGGAAGTAAACGTGACCTTCACATATCAGAAAGAAACTATTTCTGGATTGCTTTTTCTCCGGCTGGAGCAGCAAGGGAAAGGATATGCCTGGATCCTTGAAGATGTTTCATTTGATATCTTTAAAGAAAGACTTAGTAAAAATCCTGAAGATCACAGCTACTTTATTCACCCAATGAGCCATGAACTCGACTTCATGACGTTTAGAAAAGCTTTCCAAAAAGACAAGAATGTCAATCAATACACCAGTAAGTCTTTCACCCCTGATTTTCTCACGCTTTTCCTATACGAAATGGAATCCGGAAGGCTGAATTTTGAAACGGTAAAAGATGTGAAGTTTCATTTTTTCGTTTTTGACGATTGGTATTTTTCGCTGGTCAATTTTAATAGGCCTGGTTTCAACTCAGGCTGGTTGATTGAAAACATTTTCGAGATAAAAAATGAGTCTCAAAAAAGCCAGATGAAAGACTATGTCTACGACAAAAATTAGCATCTATAGCTTCATCATTTGTCTGCTTTTGCTTGGACCCTCTTCAGCAATAAAAGCACAAGACCAGGGAGAGCTAGATCGTACCCAAGAAATCCAAGGGTTGACGAATTTTTTTGAGTATCTACTCAATACTTTAGGAGCTTCTGAAACCAGTCAGAGAGATAAAGAAATAGTCATTTCCGAGAGTTACGCAAAAGCCTTCGCCGGACCTGAGGTGCAGATAGAAGACGACTTACTGGAAGGAAGAAAAGTCATTACGAATAAAGATGTACAGTCCTACTTACGTGATGTGGACTTTTTCTTTTCTGAGGTGAGCTTTCGGTTTGATAGCATCGAGATTACTGAGGACAAAAGGCCGAATGGAGAGCCATTCTATTTGGTGAGTTTTGAAAATACCATCAAAGGAACCACAGTGGAGGGCACACCACTAAAAAAAATTCAAAAAAGGTACCTGGAAATCAACTTGAACGATGAGGACGAAGATTTAAAAATTGTAAGTGTTTATAGTACCAAAGTTAGCCGTGCAAAGGAATTGCAAGTATGGTATGAAAGTTTGTCATTTGGCTGGATCCATGTTTTTGATCAGTTAATCTCTTATGACTCATTGACGCCTCAGGTACTGCAAGAGATGGCAGATATCGACAGCCTCGATCTCTCTGGCAATAATTTTTTGCGTAATGTCGAGCCACTTCAGGCCCTTAGAAATCTTCGCCATCTGGACATAAGCAATACAAACATTCAGGACCTGTCCCCTATACGCTATGCAAGTGACCTTTCATCACTGGTTGCAAATAATTCAGCAATCGAAAATTTACAGGCACTTCAGTACTTTGAAGATTTAATTCACCTTGAGTTGGGAAATAGTCAAGTCAAGGACCTAAGCGTTTTAGCAGGGCTTGCTTACCTTAGATTTCTGGACATTTCCTCGACGACAGTAAAGGACTTTTCTGCTTTGAAGGCACTAAATTCTTTGCAAGTGTTCAAAGCAGACAAAACAGCATTTAGTGATCTAAGCGTGTTGGGTAACAGTAGCAATCTGCTGGAGCTACTTCTCTCAGAAACCTCAGTCACCGATTTACAGCCGTTATCTCAGCTTACAAAACTTCGCTTGCTGGACATCTCTGAAACCAGCCTGCTCACTCTAAAAGGACTGGAGAGCTGTTCATCGCTTGAATTTATCAATGTCGGTCAAACGATGGTGAATTCTCTGGCCCCCTTACAGGAAGCTGTAAATCTGAAAAAGATTGAAGCAGATCTGTCCGATATATCACAAGAAGAAGTAGACGACTTTCTACAAATACGTCCAGAGACCATTGTGATCATAAACAGCAGAGAGCTCAGAGACTGGTGGGATGGCCTACTGGGAGCATGGCAATCTTTTTATCGTGAGTTGCTCGATCAAGATTTTTCTACTAAAGAAGACCTTATACGATTAACCGATCTTGACAGTATCGACGTTTCCAGCATGGCAGCATTTCCACTGGAAGAAGCTTTAAGTAAACTGAAAAAGTTGCGATATGTGAATGTGAGCAATCACCCAATTCGATCATTGGAGGCAATGAGCGACATGGAGCTCCTCAAGGTCTTGATCGCAGAAAACACAAGCCTTACCAATTTAGCTGGACTTGAAAAGAACCCAAACCTTCAACAGCTAAGCTTAGCTGGGTCGCCAGTCAAAGATATTACTCCACTTCAATCTCTGAGCCGGCTTTCGCTTCTGGATCTTGAACAAACACAAACATCTAAACAGCAAGTGGTAGAATTGCTCAGCTCAAACCCAGACTTACTGATTATCTGGCAATCTGATGAGTTATTAGATTGGTGGAATGGGCTCTCCACGTCGTGGAAGGAAGTATTCGATCTTTCGAATCCCTCCAGTGAGATGCTGCATCGTCTTTCGCAGACTACTTCTTTGAGCCTATCGGGGCTTCAAATCAATGATCTTTCAGCACTATCTGCTTTTGTAAACCTCCAGGAACTCACGATGGATAAAGTGGGGATAGTCACTTTTGAAGGTATTCACAATCATCAAAAACTGGAGATTCTATCTTGTACGAATGGTCCTTTGAAAGAGCTCAATGGGCTAGGAAAACTAGAAGGTCTAAAATCGCTCAATATTGCCAATACTGCCGTAGATGACCTTCGAGGACTGCCGCTCTCCAACTTAAAAAAATTGAATTGCGCTGGTACAAATGTGAGAAAGCTCAGGGGAATAGAAAGATACTCGGGGCTGGAATACATTGATCTTAGCAATACTGATGTGTTTAAGCTCGATCGACTTTTTGATCTAGAAAATCCCAAACAACTTATTTGCTTTAATACCCGATTACGTGAAAATGAAGCAAAAGAATTTGCTAAAAAATTTCCCGAATGTGAAGTGGTTTACTATTGAGGGGGAAAGTTTCACAATGCTATTGTAAATATTTTTCCAGTTCTCGGGCAGTTTGGATCAATTTGTTTCCTGTCAATACCTTCAAATACTCTCTTTCAGTGTACGGCGGTCTATTTTTCGCAAGAACCATTTCTCGGAACGCATCACAACATTTTTCTGGAGAAAGGTCAATCATATCCGCAATAAAGGTATCCGGGTCAACTACAGATAATCCAAATGATTCTAAGTATTCCGAAGGGAAGTCTTTGAGGTTATTGGTGACGATAACATTGGCGTTGCACTTTATTGCAGCAACAACATGCCGATCATTTTAATCGGGCAACCTAATGGACGGAACCAATCCTTCATATTTCTCTACCAGCGCGTTAGGACAGGCTTTATTGATCAATTTCACTTGAAGACTAATTTTCTGAGGAAGCAGATCCATTTTCTTCTTCTGAAGTATTGAGGTGAACTCATCTAAAAGCTTACTGCTCCACTTAGGAGTGTATAGATCATGAATTGAGAGCCAGATCAGATAGTCGCGAAAACTATTGGAAACAGAACGTTTGCGTCGATTACAGCTGTAAAATGAGCGCTGTTAATCAGTTTCATATAAGCCTAACTCTTCTGAATCCTGCATTAACTCAATCAAAGCTTCTTTTCTTTCCTTTATCATACTCCTCTTGAATTCAACTAAATCTTTGAAATGAATTCTTCTATGACGACCAACCAATTCAGCCTTCAGCTTACCAGCATCAATTAATTTGATCACATGCGGCCTTGAACAATTCAGAAACTCCGCTGCTTTCTGTGTGGTGAAAGTGGTGCTAAAAGGAACTATGGAAACAGCATTTCCGTCTCTAAAATTCTTAAGTATTTCAGCTAGCATCTTTAACACCTTCAATGGTATCCTAATAGGTTCCCCAGTCTCCAAGAGAGAAATCTCAGGAACATTTTCAGGATGATTGATATCACCAATTACTTCAATTAATTGTTGAAAACTTTCATTTGCTAACTGCCGCTCTTGATGAGTTGGTGGGCTGCTTAATTGTAGTTCAGGCATGATTCGTTAATTGGTTGATCACTGTAATACTAAACGAAATAAACGAAACAATAGTTAAATATTTCGAAGCAATTAGATCATCAATAATTGATGTGTAGTGCAGATCCTTTAATGAGCATTGCTAAGTACTACTAAATTTTCTATTAGTCACTGCAGAGAAAGTAAAGAACTTTCTATTTCATCAATTAGCGAGAATTTGTTGTCTGCTTGATGCAACCCATATCAATTGGGTTGGCTACCATTATCGAGGAAAAAATCTGGAGGCAACAACACCAAAACTGGTCAAAAACACAAAAATTCAGTATCCCAAGAATACAAACTGCGACAGAATCTATCAGCGGGGACTAGCCACTTGAAGACTGTGCTCCTTGCTGATTTGATTGTAGAGCACCTTCCTAAATTCTTGTGGTTGCTTATCATTCAATAGCTTCTTGCCAGATAGTCTTTCTATCAGAATCTGAAAGCGCTCCTCCCTTTCTGCAAACTGCGCCTGATTTTTGTAGGTAGTAATCAAAATCAAGTCAATCGACATTGCAGAATCAGGAGCAATAGGTATCATCTGGTAAGAATGAATATAGCCTTCTTGCAGCGCCATTTTTCGCAAGAGCTCCCAATTCTCCGCATAGTAATAGTGAGCTTCTTCGTAGTTGTTACTAAGGACTTGCACAAAATCCATACTGCTGATGAGATCAGTGGATTGTGAATGATCAGCTTCGAAATCAAATAAAATCTGCAAGGAAAAGATCAAATAAAGATTCAAGATCATGGTAAAGTGTATCTGCTGAAGTTCTTCACTTCTACGACTATGAAGAAAAATAGATACACGGTATGGATGACATGAGCATGAAAAACATCCTTTACTATTTCAAAATAAAAGAAGCGTAAACAGGCAAATGATCAGAAATTTGACCTGCCTCTTCCAAAACTTTGGCGGAAGTGCAGGTGAGGAAATTGGCATTGTAGAAAATGTAATCGATCATCCGGTCAGGCTGACTACTAGGGAAGGTTCCATTACTTGAAGCTTTGTCAAATGGTACTGCAGATGAGATAAATGGTGCATCCATCAGTAGCGAAAGTGCATCCTTTTCATCTTCCCGACCTGGAACTTCACAGTTAAAATCTCCGAACAAAAGAACCGGCTGCTCTGAGGCATGTCGCTCAAAAAGCTCTTTAATCACAATTATTTGATCCAGTCGCGTTTCTCGATCAAAAGCTTCCAGGTGTACGTTCATCATCAGTATTCGTTCCTCCCGAAACTTAACCTCAGCAACCTGTAGTAAGCGATCAAGATAAAATGCTCGGTAGTAAGCAGGGGCGTTTAGGTGTGGTGTGAGTGTAATGGTAGACACATTTTCGATTGGAACAGCGGTGCCAATTGCCTGACCGCTGAGCATTCTTCCAAAGTGTCGGCTGGGTGGCCAATAGGGAAAAGGTACATATCGTTTATCCCAGTTGATCGATCGATAGGCAAATCCAAAACCAGCGGCAGAGGCCAACGTATCTAGCTGATTTTGATAAAATGAACGTCTTGAGGCAAAGTCCACCTCTTGCAGCCCTAGAATAGTGGGTTTGAGTGTAGATACTAGTGTCTTTGCATTTTGTAGGTTTCCATCAAAAAAGGCTGTAGTCCCTTTTATTGGTAAATTATTAATCATACCAGACAGATAGCCGAGGTTAAAGGTCATCACCGACAGAACAGAATCGGTAGGAAGAGCAGGTTCCTTGTACTCAAGAACCGTATACTGCATTTTCTCATGCACAGCAGATGAGCTCGCATACACAAAAAGAGCTGCTGCCAGGACCAAGATTGACCCAATCACGTAAATCGCTCTTTTCATTGTACCAAAAACAGCGAAAGCTATTGCCCTTGCTGCATAGAAGTGAAGAAGTGATAAAAGTGCGCTATGGTTTCAATGCCACGATAGTAATTGAACAGGCCATAGCTTTCATTAGGAGAGTGAATTGCATCCTCCTGCAAGCCAAAACCCATCAGCACAGAATCCAGTCTCAGTTCCTTTTGAAATAGTGCTACAATTGGGATGCTGCCGCCCTCTCGCATAGGTATAGGAACCTTACCCCAGGTTTTCTCCATGGCCGCTGAAGCCGCTTTGTACCCAATTGCATCTGTAGGAATCACCGATGGTTCGCCCCCATGATGCGGGGTAATTTTTACTTGCACGTGCTCAGGTGCGATTTTCTTAAAATGGTCTATAAAAAGACTAGTGATCTCTTTACTATCTTGATTCGGGACCAAACGCATCGAAATTTTAGCGTAGGCTTTTGAAGGAAGGACCGTTTTTGCGCCCTCACCGGTGTATCCACCCCATATTCCATTAACATCTAAGGTAGGTCTTATGCCGGTGCGCTCAAGCGTAGTATATCCTGCCTCACCTGCCTCTGCATTTACCTCCAAGTCACTCTTAAACTTTGTAAGATCAAATGGCGCCTGGTTCATCTTGTGGCGATAGTCCGCAGATAAGGACTCCACCTTATCGTAGAATCCAGGAATGGTAATCTCTCCGTTTTCATTTTGAAGCGAGGCAATCATCCGGCAAAGTGTGTTGATAGGATTACCCACTGCGCCACCATATGTGCCAGAATGTAAATCCCGATTAGGTCCGGTAACCTCCACTTCCAGATAGCTAAGACCTCTCAAGCCTACGGTAATAGAGGGAATATCATTACTAATAATATGAGTATCCGAAATCAAAATGACATCCGCAGCAAGTTTTTCCTTGTTCTCCTTCACGAAAGTCTCCAGATTTTCAGAACCCACCTCCTCTTCACCTTCAATCATGAACTTCACATTGCAAGGAAGACTGTCGCTATTTAGGAGTGCTTCATAGGCCTTAAGGTGCATGTATACCTGGCCCTTATCATCAGCAGACCCACGGGCGTATATACGCTCGTTTTTTACCACCGGATCGAAAGGGTCAGCATCCCAAAGTTCATAGGGATCGGCGGGCTGCACATCATAATGACCGTAAACCAGTATTGTGGGTAGAGAGGGGTCTTGAATTTTCTCGGCATACAAAATAGGGTAGCCTGCGGTTTCGCAAAGCTCAACTGTAGTGCCGAGTGCGTGAAACTGTGCTTCAAGAAATTCCGCAGCTTTTTCAACATCTGCACTGAACTTAGGATCTGCGCTTACGGATGGGATTCTCAATAAGTCCAGTAGCTCGTCTAAAAACTTTTGTCTGTTTTGGTCAATGTAATTCTGTGCAATCATCAGATGAGTTTTAAATACAAAAGTAGCCGAAGCACAGGTTAAAACTTGTCACCTTGGGTTTGTCAAAATGGCTGGATTGGCAATTTCTAGTGCCAAAAAATGATAAAGACTTTTGGCTTACCAGACCATTAAAAACCAAAGCCATCATCCTCATCCTCTTGAATGGTATCTAGGTCTTCATCTTCAAGATTTATATCATCAGGAGATACGAGGTTGTAGGGTTCTGAGATATCGTAGTAGTTTAACCTAAAGTCATTGATGAACTTAAGTGTCTCATTGGTAGTACCGAGTGCCAGAATCAGTTCCCCTGGTTTTGCTTTGTCAACGTTTGATTTACTTTCGATTACCTCGTTAAATTTTTGATTCGAAGAATACATCAGCAACTGGTTGGGTGAATAGCCAATGTAATACCAAATCCCCGGCGCTGCCTGTATGAATATATTGAAGACGTCCGCACCTGTTTCATCTCTCTTTATTTCCATGAAGCCATCCAGTTTTGCATTGATGTCATTTCTACCAATGTGAGAAAGTCCTAAGGTTGAGGTATTTCTCCAAGCCTTCTGCTCAGTATCCCAAACCATTTTTACAGTAGAAATAAATAGCGCTTTCTCTAGGTCTCGATCAATATCTACCAGAGGCACGTACTCTTTAAGATTTTTTTCTTCGTAGGACTTGGCCACCTCTTCGTAGCTAGCATTTGCAATCTTGGAAAGTAGATCAAAGGCAGCTTCGTTTGCGGTAGGAGGTCCAATCCGTTCAATTATTTCTTCCAGATCAATGGCCATCTCAGCAAGCGCTGCATTGGGCACATCAGGAAAATCTATACTGAGTAAGCAGTCTCCCGAGATATTGAGCTCCGATTTATTCGCTACGCCCAGTATCGCAGATTTTATTTTCATCTGTTCATTTGCAGGGTCAATAAAGTTGATCGGGCCTTCAAATACGATATTGCCCGTTGCTTCATTGTAGATCATGGTGCTGCCGCCGAAGGTCTTGCCGTCGGTCTTATCGGGCGTTTCAACGATATAGCTTTGAGTAGAATCTTCGAATATCATCATCCCACTTGCGCGAAAGAGATCGTTATCGGAACTGTTTTGCTTCTGCTCAACAAAGGTGAAGTAAAGGTCATCTCTGAGGTCCTCTCGATGTAATCCAAGATTCACTCGCTCGCCGGATTCAAATACCGCATTATCTACCATGAGCTGGACATCACGGACTCCATCCTTTCTTTGAAATTGTACCCACTCCTTGTAGTTTTCGTCTTGCAATTCCAGGTGCACGTACCCGTCCAGCTCAAGGGCAGCCTTGGATGCATACATCGTTACTGATCCTTTATAGACAAAACCTTCGGAAATCACTACATGCTGACTTTCCGGCACCTCGCCTCCCGAAACTGTCATGAGCCTCGTTTTAAATTCGCCTCTACGATCAGACTCACCTACCGGTATTTCCTGCAACTCAAAACTGTCGAAACGAATATCGAAGGTATCTGAAGCCACAATCTGCTGGTAGTAAGCATCACCTTCAAATTTATTCCTGGAGATGATACGAATGTTTGCTCTATCTAGATAATGATAGCCATTGAGCGTATCAATTACGATTTCAGCATTTTTGAATTCCTGCAAAACTGAATTGGCAAGTATGGTCGTTTCATTTCCCTCTGGAATAATCTTGGAATCCGCGACGATGATGAAGGGAATTCCCTGTATGTTGAGCTCTTGGCTGTTAATATCGTAAATGGCCTTTTCAGCATTAAAAGCAAGTGAGTCCAACTCTGACCGGGTTGAAAAGAAATAAGACTTTTCGATTGGGACAGTGGCAGGCTTGGTCATGGTCACCACCGAGTCTTCCAAGTCCCAAACAGCTTCTGTAATGGAAGTCTTCATTTGGGCGTAGGGAAATGAGATGGCCGCTACTCCAAAGCGTTCAGGTCTTATCACCGCAGTATTGGTAGTAAGGTCAAAATCAAGGCGAATGTCATCCCCTTCCATTGCTGGTTTTGCGGGATCGTTGGATAGCACCTCAAAAGCTGCATGTCTTGCGCCATATTGAAACTCTTGAAAATTAAGCTCGTCTGAAACTGCTCTTGATCCTCGGGTAAGCATCTCGCCTCCACCGTAAACGCCATTGGTGGTAATGTTGGCAAATCCTTCAAGTTCGGCAGTAGAATTGTAAAATTTAAAAGGCTCGCCCACAGTCCTTAAGTACATGCTGTCCTTCCTTGGAAGCCAATACATATCATATGCGCCAAGGATGGCCTCAGGATAGCTTGCACCTTTGTAGGATCCCGGAGAAATCACCCCTTTGGTTCCATCTGAGGTCACTGAATCCGGATAGTAGATAAAGTCATCGGAGTAGATCGTTGTGGTAAGGAAATCAATCTGTCCGTATCCACGCATGCCCTGGTTGCTTAATCGGATCTCCTCGTAAGTTCTGGCTTCCGTACCGTACAAATTGTAGCCCTCTTCAGGTATTTGGTGCTTGAAGCCAAGGGAACGATCTTCCTGCACGTGTAGCGTCTCCGGGAATGTGGGAAAGATGCCTCCGGAATTGAAGGTGCCTTCAAAAGAGATACTCTCACCATCGGAGCGCTCCAGGCTATCGATTTCAAAAGGCGGAACAATGAACCGTACGGATTTATCATAAGCGCCATCCAAGATTTCAGGACCATCAAAGTAGACGGTGGCTTCAGTATCAGAATTGAAATACGGATAGCGATTATTTCGTACTTTGCCCGACTTGTTGGATGGTTCGTCCAGATAAAGCGTGCCAGAAGTCTCAGTTAGTTCGTTGGCCAGGGAAGCAGTCTCGAATTCCGCATCCGCTTTCGTCGAGTCTCGTAGCGGTACCGTGAGCCGCATAGAATCAATTTGCGGCATATTGAAAAGAAAGCTCTGGTAATCAAACTGGTGCTTGGTTCCTTTATACTGGAAATCACCGGCTTTTACCATACCATCAAACTCCAGGTTCCTACCCTGCAAAATTGTGACAGTGCTATCTACAGGTTCCGCATAAATCTTGTAATCAGACGTCAAATAAAAGCGACTCACACCACGTACATTGAGCTTCCCGCTATCTAGTTGGATATAAGCATTTGATCCACTTTTGATTTTGGAAGGAACCATCAAATTGTCAAAATCTACTTTACGCGCAGATGACTTGTAATAGTGAAATGCCTTGGGATAGAGGGCCAAAAGTCCGGTTGTAGCATTGTAATCAGCAAATCCGTACTCAGACAAAATTTTGCCTGTGGCTTTTGCATAGTTTTCGTTCATTTCAAACTCCAGGGCCAATTCCCCTACATAAAATTCGGTTAGGTCATACTTCAGCGCGTAGAAAACTGCTGCGTTGAGGGGATGAAAATTTAAGAACTTCCCCATCTGCTTATACCGAAGGTCGTCAAAAAAATCTTCTGACTCAAAAGTGGCTGGTAGCAGATCCTTGGCGTTCATGATGGATACGTTTATAGAGTCTTTTTCAAGGTTCCAGGTCACGAGATCCACGTTTAGGGAGACATCAAAATAGCTTGATCGAAATGGCTTTGTGTCCGTATTTCGTAAGATTTTTAGTTCCCTGGTAATTTGATCAAATTTTGCCCTTACTCCTTCGTGGTAAATACTATCAGAGCCATGAAGGATGGTTGCGCTACCGCGATTCATGGAAAGCAGCGTATCACCCAACACAAATTCTTTGGAGGTAAGCACCACTGTATTCCCTCGTCCGTCAAGAATCTTCAAAGTGCCTTTCTCTCGTGAGACTGATTTTCCAAAAAGTCGATTCCCTTTTAGTTGAAGACCTCCTCGATAGCTCACTTTATCGTCACTTAGCTTGACAGATATGTTGGCTTGGTTAGAGGTAAACACTGGAAATTTGCTGAGTCTTCGCTTTGGTCGAGGTACGCTTCGGTACTCAAATACACCCTCAACTCCTTCAGCCCCCAAAAGTGAAGGAAACTGTAGCGTAGCGTTAGGAGTCCAAAAATCTGATCGGTCTTTTCTGATGTGGAAGTTATCTAGCTGAATTACTGCCCCTCGAAAGTTTTTATTGATGGCGGGCCAGTCAATCGACCCTTGCGTGCCCACAAGCGACCGGTCTTTAAGCAGATAACTCCCCTTCAAGTTTTTTATCCTGAGGGAATCGTAGGGGGTGCTCATCACGAGCCTGGAGTTGACCAATTCAATGATGGCGCCTTCTTCCTCGGGATGAATGTATTGGCTTTGCTTTAAGGACAAATAATCAGGGATGATGGGAGTGTAATCCTGTCTTAAGGCCTTTGGCGCATCAAAAGAAGTGGATTCGTCACTTGCTCCCCAGTCATCAGATGCGTATTCATCATCGCCCCAGCTATCGCTAGTTCCACCTGCATCATCACTGCCCCAAGAGCTGTCATCGCCCCAATCGTCGCTCCCCCAGTCATCATCGCTTCCCCAATCATCGTTGTTGCCCCAGTCGTCATTATTATTCGATCCCCAAGAGTCACCAGTACTCCAGCTATCTTCCCCTGGCTCTTCTGGCTCCTGCTGTGTAAATGCTGGGAGCTCTTCTTCCGTGGGGGCTTCCTCTTCTTGCTCTTCACCGATTGGGATTTCCGTTAAGCTTGCCAATAGATTGAAATCGTAAGTGCCATCCGGAACTTGTACTACTAGTGTCTTATCAAGGCTCAGGTATCTTCTAGCGAAAAAAATATTGAGACCAAACAAGAACTCTTTGTATTCTCCTTTGGGCATGGTTTCCACTACCTGATCATTGATCTCCAATAGTATGTCTAGCTTGTCTCGCTGGAGATTTTCCTGAGCAACCGAGTAAGCCAGGTAGGTGAAAAAGTGGTAATAGTAGGGATAGAACTGATAGCCTCGTTTTTGCATTTTCAGTGCGATCTGAAGCACCCGATCCTGCTGGGCAGACGTGAATTTACCGTCCCAAGCATTTTGAAAGTCAAAGGCAATCTTATTAGCAGGCTCGGTTCCAATAGCTCTGAGGCTGGCTATGGCCTCAGCCCTGAATTTGTCCTTGTCATCAGAGAACCGCTGACCCGCCGCAGACTGTAGCAGAAATAGCAACAAGGCACAAAAAAAATATCGTAATATCGCTGACATCAGAGATTTAAAGATACTGATAAGATAGGTTGTTCGTATCTGGCAGGAGAATTCACGCTTTTTAACTAGTAGAAAGAACGAGCATCGCCCAATTATCTTTTACAGCCTCCCATTTCTTCCAGAGTGAGACCTTCTTACCTTCTGCAATTAACTCGGGGACGTCTTGCAGATAGAAGCCACTTAAAACCAAGGAACCTCCTGGTTTAAGTTTGAAAGCATAAGATCTAATCTGTTCCAATAAAACGTTTTTATTGATGTTTGCAATAATGATGTCAAATTCTGAATCAGATAATTCCTCAATTTCAGTCCTAAAAAGTTGGTACTTCTCAACACCATTTAAGCTGAAATTTTCCTCACTATTTTCAATGCACCACTCATCTATATCTGTAGCAACTATAGCTGAAGCTCCCCTTTTTGCTGCCATAATTGAAAGGATGCCGGTGCCAGTACCCACATCAAGAACTCGTTTATGTCTATGATCCAAGTACATTTGATAGGATAGCACCAGCGCCGTAGTGGCATGATGGCCTGTCCCAAAAGACATTTTTGGTGTAACAATGATTTCATATTTGTACTGCGGCGCAGGCGAATGAAACGTGGCTCTTACTATGCACCTATCATCAATTACGATAGGATCGTAGTTCTTCTCCCACTCTTTGTTCCAGTTGACTTTTGGCTCCTCTTTAATCTCTAGGTGCACCCCTTCAAAGGGTGCAAAGATCTCGTCGATGTTTTTTTGCTGAAAATCTTGAGCTTCGCACGACCCCCGAAAGCCATCTGACAATTCTTCGAAAGAGTCAAATTTTAGTTCAAACAGCGCCGTAATAAAATAATCTGTGAGTTGCGGGTCGCAGCGGACGCGAATCGAGATATAACTCACTAATCAAAGGCTTTCACAATGTCCACAAAGTCACGAGACTTCAAGCTAGCACCCCCAATTAGGCCTCCATCCACATCAGGCTGAGCAAAAATCTCTTTTGCGTTCCCAGGCTTTACACTACCTCCATAAAGAATTGATATTTTATTTGCGGTCTCAGAATCAAACTTATCTGAAACTAGCGACCGAATGAACCGGTGCATAGCCTGTGCCTGCGCTGCGGTAGCAGTCTTTCCAGTACCTATGGCCCAGACTGGCTCGTATGCGATAACTACTTTGCTTATCTGCTCAGCTGTGAGGCTAAAAAGTGCTTCTTCCACTTGCTTGCCAACTATAGCTTCCTGATCTCCTGATTCTCTTGAATCCAGCTTTTCACCACAGCAATAAATTGGCACAAGTCCATGGCTTAGTGCTTTCATGACTTTATTTGACAAAATAGAATCCGTTTCATCAAAATACTCCCGACGCTCAGAATGCCCCAGAATCACATATTTTAAACCGACAGATGCTAGCATCCCAGCTGAAATTTCCCCAGTAAAGGCTCCTTGCTCTTCGTGATGACAATTCTGTGCCCCTACTTTCACTGAGTCGCTACTACCTACCAATGCCAAAAGGTTAGTCACATGGACAAACGGTGGGATCAAAACCACCTCAGTATCGCTCTTGAGCTCATCAGAAATCATATGGATTACCTCAGAAGCCAAAGCCTTTCCGTCATCAAGGGTACAGTTCATCTTCCAATTTCCCGCGACAATGTTTTTTCTCATAGATTTTCTTATTCAATGAGGTGCAATGATACTAAGAGCAGTAAACCGAAGGAAGCAAATCGTAACTACTATTTGAAGCTGAAAACTAGCTGTACGTGGACAAATGCTCTGTTAAGCAGCGTAATACCTAAATGAATGTAAGCAAAACTCGTATTCAGATTAGGGCCCTAGCCCCAATATAGGCGCGATGCTTAATTCACTCTATTTGTAGGACACTAATAATCAAAACTTACATGAACAAGCTAGAGAAATTCAGAACCATGGTAAGACTCGCCCTAGTAGATGATCAATTCGAGACTCGGGAAAAGGAGTACATTCAAGATTTAGCTAAGATGCACAACGTATCACACAAAGATCTTGACGAAATCATTCAGGAGGAACTATCAAAGAAAGGTGAGTTTGTACCTGTCCTCCAAAATTTGGACTATGATGGTAAAATTGAGGTACTAGCAGATCTGGTACGCATGATGAAGGTAGACGGAGAAGTCTACTTAAGCGAAATCAAATTTTGTGAGGCCATTGCCAGAACACTTGGTTTCAAGCAGAAATCAATTGGCTTCCTAGCTGAAAACATCCACAAAGATCCTTCCATTGCACCTAATTGGATGCTCATCCAAAATAAGATGAGGAAGTACGTAGCATAGACACAACACACTAAAGGATGAGTGCTGAAAAAACCAATGCAGCCAAGTTCAAGGCACTGATTGCCCTTGCTCGAGCTGATGGTGAGATAGATATGCATGAGAAAATCTTTATTGACTACCTGGCAGAACGCCAGGATTTGTCAATGAAGGAGCTCAAGGAGTACGTAAACAGCACTCATAAATTTTCAGACCTTGCTGACGAGCTAGACGAGGACGACAAAGTAGAAATACTTGTGCATTTGGTCAAGCTAATGAAAGCAGATGGTAAAATTCTTGACAGTGAGACTAGTTACTGTGAGAAGATAGCGAGAGATTGTGGGTACCGCCCTAACAGTATCGGATTCCTCTCCGGTGCAGTTAATGACAACCCTCGCATTGATCCCAACTTTACCTATATCAAACAGGGGTTGAAAAAGTACAAACTAGCGCAGCTCTACACAACCGTACCTAGCTAAAGCTAGAAACTCCCCACCAGCAGTAAATTTTTATTAGTTCAAGAAATTCTAAACCTGCTCAATTTAGCTTTTGAGCAACTCATTCCTTTTAGTTCTCTACCAAGATCTTCGAAAATACTAGTCGGCATTTTGGCACCTAATTCTGTGAAATTGCTTTTGTATCCCGGGATTCTTTACCTTGTGTAGATGAAATCCTTAACTCTAGCCTTAGCTTTTTGGGCATTAACCCTCGTTTGTCAAGCTCAAGTAAACACTTCGCCGGAGGGTGTTTATCAATGGAAAAATCAAAAGCGAACTGAATTTCAGTCTGGCTTTGTCATTTTAAGGTCAGGAAAGAGGCTTGAGGGTCGGATATCACTTGAAGGCCGCTACAGTGCTGTGGAAAAAGTGCACTTTGAAGGAGACGGAAAAGAAATTGAATTTCCCGTAGGCGCACTTGAATCCTATGGTTTAAAGGAAAAAGCTACTGCCGTCAATACCAATACCGGCGGAATTATCAGTGATTCCCCGCCTTCGATGTATGAGTGGAACAATGGTGGTGTAGTGATGAATAAAGTCGTGACGAATTCAACCCCTCGACCTGGATATCTGGTGACCAAAAACGGAAGAAAGTACGAGGGGGACCTTAAAGTCCAGCGAAGAGATGATGAGTTGTGGAGCTTCGTGATCAAGGATGGAAAAAATAAGGAAAAGTTCAAAGCAGATGAAGTTGCCAGATATGGACTCAGCGTATCTGCCGATGAGATCACCCAGTCCGACCTTGCCGAAATGGAATTGAATTTCTATTCAGGTATCGTTTTTGGCCCTGAGGAGAGAAAAGGTCGTATTGGTCTGGTGAAGCAGTCATTTAAAATTGAGAAAATCGTTCTTGAAACTGCTGATGGTAGGAGAGCGGAATACACTACCGGAAATGCAGATGCTTTTCAGATAGAGACAGAGGGACGCCTAGACAAGTACATACCGGTAGATGGCTTTTTTATACTTGAGGAGTTCAATGGTAAGGTTTTTCAGCTTTACCGGAATCCTAATCCTACCACAATCAATCGATTTGCAACGGATCTGGTAAAAGCTGGAGTTCAAGCTGGGACACAAGCAGCTGCCGGTGAAATAGTGCGAAAAGATGCGAAAGACAATAATTATGTCACAAACCTCGATAGTGTGATTCAAGTATCGTCACTGCAAGACCTAAAGCAGCTACGAGATGGAATTTTAGAATTGGCGGGCTATGACTCGGTAGAACAAATGGAGCAGTTTTCTGAAGATGAATCTCTTAACAATACCGTGAATGCAATTGAGCTGGCAATTGCCGGAAAAGAGCTAGCCGCTTCGGATGAAGGACTTTACAATAGGGAATGGATCATCTTGAATAAGAATACGGGAGTCGAAACAGTGGTATATCGAAGCGATTACAAGGACCTTATTGAACCACTTCTTTTTGGCTGTTATGATTATTTATCGCTTGACAAGTCAAGTCAACGTGAATATCAAAAATGGAAAAATCTCAATGCTACCGTAGAATATTTGGATAGCTGTTATTAACACGAATCTAAAATCAGGTCTTCACCATTTTCACAATTTCAGCTGTACAAGCAAAGGTTTTGTCCTACCGCTTTTGATCGCTATAAAAACGTCCTTTTTTAGTTAAGAGCATGGAAAAGGGCTATCTTTCTTGAATACACATAGCCCCATAAACATGCAATACGAAGCAGAGATCAATAAATTTTTAGAAGCAGTTGGTAAAAAAAATCCACATGAGCCTGAATTTATGCAGGCTGTAAGAGAAGTAGCCGAGACCGTAATCCCATTCATTTCAGAGAATCCACAATACCAAGATACCAACATTCTGGAAAGCATGTGCGAACCTGAGCGAGTAGTGATGTTCAAAGTGCCCTGGCAAGACGATCAGGGAAAGCTGCAAATAAATCGTGGCTTTCGGGTACAAATGAATTCTGCGATAGGGCCTTATAAAGGAGGCATCCGATTTCACCCCACCGTAAATCTGAGTATTCTGAAATTCCTGGCTTTTGAGCAAACATTCAAAAATAGCCTTACAACGCTTCCCATGGGGGGAGGGAAAGGTGGATCAGACTTTGATCCCAAAGGCAAAAGTAATGAGGAGGTCATGCGGTTTTGTCAGAGTTTTATGCTTGAGCTTTCAAAGCACATTGGTCAATTCACTGATGTCCCTGCCGGTGATATAGGCGTAGGTGCAAGGGAAATAGGATATTTCTTTGGCCAATACAAACGAATCCGCAATGAATTTACAGGGGTGCTCACTGGTAAGGGTCTTTCTTACGGCGGTAGCCTGATCCGGCCGGAAGCAACCGGATACGGGTGTGTCTATTTTAGCCAGGAAGTCCTAAAGCATCGTGGTGAAGATCTGGAAGGAAAAGTATGTACTGTATCGGGATCGGGCAATGTGGCCCAATATTCTATGGAAAAACTGATTCAAAGTGGTGCCAAAGTGGTGACGGTTTCAGATTCAATGGGATCTATTTACGACAAGGAAGGGATCGATGAAGAAAAGCTCGGCTACATTAAAGAGCTAAAGAATGTAAAAAGAGGAAGGATCTATGAGTACGCTGAGAAATTTAAATCTGCTGTATTCCGTAAGGATGAAACCCCTTGGGGTGTACCATGCGACCTGGCCTTTCCCTGTGCAACGCAAAACGAACTTCCATTAAGCTGTGCTGAAAAACTCGTGAAGAACGGATGCGAGGGAGTTTTCGAGGGAGCCAATATGCCCACCACCGTAGATTCTATTTCTCTTTTCAAATCCCAAAAAATGATGTTCACACCGGGCAAAGCTTCTAACGCCGGTGGAGTGGCTACTTCAGGTTTGGAAATGTCTCAGAATTCATTGCGACTTCCCTGGTCTGAGAAAGAGGTAGACGAAAGGCTGCATGAGATTATGCGTGGTATTCACGCCAAGTGCGTAGAATATGGCCAATCAGAAGAGGACGGCACATATGTGGATTACGTAAAAGGTGCAAACATTGCCGGCTTTGTGAAGGTAGCGGATGCGATGATTGCACAGGGGGTTGTATGAACCTCAAGATCATCACAACGGAAGACGGCTCACATAGTCTCTTTGATTCAAGGCTGAATGAAACATACCATTCCACGAGGGGAGCCAAAGGAGAATCAATTCATGTATTCCTTGAAGCTGGCTTAAACTTTTGGCTTGCAAAATGCGGGGTAGACTCAGTAAAAATTCTTGAAGTAGGATTTGGGACCGGCCTCAACGCTTTGCTTACTGCCATGATTACGGATAAACGTAGGACAAGTGTTCACTATTCAACATTGGAACCCTACCCAATTCCCGAGACGATCGCTCAAGGTCTGAATTATGCAAAAAGTAAGAAAGAGCAGGACCTCTTCGGGAAAATACAAGATGCTGAATGGAACGTCCCTACCGCAATCAGCGATCAATTTTCCCTTGAGAAGATCAATAGTACACTTGAAGATTTCCCAGCACAGGGAAAATATGATGTGATTTTTTTTGATGCTTTTGCCCCAAAAAAGCAACCAGAAGTATGGTCTTTGGAAAATCTACAAAAGTGCTATTCCCTGCTTGATTTTGGCGGAGTACTGACTACCTATTGCGCCATGGGGCAATTCAAGCGTGATCTGGCAACCGCTGGCTTCATAGTAGAAACGCTGCCTGGGGCAATGGGTAAGAAGGAAATGGTACGGGCCTTAAAAGAGATAGAGCCCTAAAATTCACTCAATACGATTAGAATGAACCGCCAAAGCAGCCATTACATATGTATTGGACGATTTTCAGTTGCAGCAAGTGCTGCTTCCTTAAATGCCTCCATGTAAGTAGGATGGGCGTGTGACATGCGAGCAATGTCCTCAGCAGAAGCTCGATACTCCATTGCTGTCACACCAGTAGCTATCATATCGGCTGCTCGGGCACCGCAAATGTGTACACCCAAAATTTCATCCGTTTCTTTGTCTGCCAGTATTTTCACTAGGCCTTCTGTATCCATACTTGCCCGTGCTCGACCCAAAGCCTTATAGGGAAATTTACCTGTTTTAAATGCTCTGCCTTGCTCCTTCAATAGCTCTTCCGTGTAGCCAACCGACGCTACTTCTGGCCAGGTGTATACTACACCCGGAATAAGATTATAGTTGATGTGCGGCTTCTGTCCAGCGATTGACTCTGCTACAAAAACACCTTCCTCTTCAGCTTTGTGGGCGAGCATCGCACCCTTCACCACATCCCCGATCGCGTAGATATGATCTACATTGGTCTTCAAATGGTTATCAACCTCCACTCTGCCTCGCTCATCTACCTTTACTCCTGCCGCATCTAATCCCAGCTCTGCCGTGTATGGTTTTCTACCAATAGAGACCAAACAGTAATCTCCTTTAACCTCAATGATCTTTCCGGCTTTATCCTCCGCCTTTACCGTCACTGTCTTTCCCGACCTCTTTACCTCGGTAACTTTATGTCCTAAATGAAATTCAAATCCCAATCCCTTAAGTGACTTTTGCAGTTCTTTTCCCATCGTACTGTCCATGCCTGGGATAATTCGATCTAGAAATTCCACCACTGTGACTTTGGCACCCAATCGTCCGTACACAGACCCAAGTTCCATCCCGATTACCCCTCCTCCAATGATGATGAGGTGTTTCGGAACTTCCTTCAGCTCAAGTGCCTCTGTACTGGTAATTACACGGTCTTTATCAAGTTCCACAAATGGAAGATTTGCAGGCTTAGATCCAGTCGCAATGATGATTTTTTCAGCGGTAATTTTTTTTGATTCCTTTCCCACTACCTGGATGGTGTGCGGATCAACAAAGCTCCCCACTCCATGCAGCACGTCAATCTTGTTTTTCTTCATCAAAAAGTCGACTCCCTCCACGTTTTGCTTGACCACATCGGCCTTTCGAGCAATCATCTGCTTAAGATTCACTTTAGGCGCATTGATATCAATTCCATGTTCCTTGAAAGTGTGCGATGCAGCATGAAAGTGCTCCGATGAGTCGAGTAGCGCCTTTGAGGGGATGCATCCTACATTTAAACATGTACCACCTAGCGTATCGTACTTTTCGATGATTGCGGTTTTCATACCTAGCTGTGCACAGCGAATCGCTGCCACATAGCCTCCCGGGCCTGAACCTATTACTGCTACCTGATAATCCATAACTCAGAAATTCTTGATAATACCTTTACTTAAACACCGATCAACAGCCGAGTAGGGTCTTCTAAAAGTTGCTTCACTCGTACTAAGAAGCTCACAGACTCTCGACCATCGATAATTCTGTGATCATAAGATAAGGCTACATACATGATTGGCCTCACTACTACTTGACCATTTTCTACCACTGGCCGCTCTACAATATTATGCATTCCCAAAATTGCTGACTGAGGAGCATTTATGATGGGGGTGGAAAGCATCGACCCAAAGATCCCTCCATTTGTAATAGTGAATGTTCCTCCCTGCATTTCGTCAATACTTAGCTTTCCGTCTCTTGCCTTAGTAGCCAGCCTCACCACCTCTTTTTCAATCTGGTGAAAACTTAGTGATTCAGCATTCCTAATCACCGGCACTACCAATCCCTTTGGTGTAGAAACTGCAATAGATACATCACAATAATCACTAAAAACTAACTCTTCACCATCGATTTGACCATTCACTGCTGGCCATTCTTTCAATGCCATGGTACAGGCTTTGGTGAAAAAACTCATAAAGCCTAGCCCTACTTCATATTTTTCCTTGAATTGCTCTTTGTACTTCTTTCTCAGGTCCATGATGGGCTGCATATTGACCTCATTGAATGTGGTCAACATGGCAGTCTCATTTTTCACAGACACCAATCTCCTTGATACAGTTTTTCGGAGAGAAGACATTTTCTCCCTGGTTTGTACTCTGCTTACTCCCGTCTGAATCTGCGGCGGAGCAAAAGCTGGTTTGCTCGCTTCGGCAAGTGGAGTAGGTACCGGTTCTGCCTTTTTGGCTTCCACAGCATCAGACTTAGTAATTCTGCCATCTTTTCCTGATCCGCTTACTGAACTAGCATCTATGCCTTTTTCATCCAGTATTTTCTTCGCCGCAGGAGAGGCATGCCCAGTCGCATAAGTATCCTTACTAGACTGGCTTTCCAAAGTAGTAGATTCAGAAGCTTGTGTCTGATCAGTAGATGAACTTGGAGCTGCTCCCTCCACGACTTCAATTTTACAGATCAACGCGCCTATCTCCAGTGTATCTCCCTCATTGGCGATAATCTGAAGGTTTCCTTGCGCCTCAGCTGTGAGATCAAATGTTGCTTTATCAGACTCAATTTCAGCAATTACCTCATCTAACTCTACAAAATCTCCATCACTTTTTGACCAATTGGAGATCGTCACCTCGGCAATGGATTCCCCCACAGCCGGAACTTTCATTTCCAGCACTTCGCCTGTTGGCTTTGCTGGCTCGGCAGAAATACTATCTGCGACTTCTTCAGCTTCATCATTTTCAGCTTCCTGCACACCTGCCCCTTCCTCAATCTCGCAGAGTACTGCCCCGATCTCCAGAGAATCACCCTCCTGGGCTTTGATTATAAGTTTCCCAGCGACTTCAGCGGTTACCTCGAAAGTGGCCTTATCCGATTCCAGTTCACAAATAACCTCATCCATCGCAACGGTATCCCCGTCATTTTTATTCCATGCAGCAATCGTAACCTCGGTAATCGATTCGCCCACCGCAGGCACTTTCATTTGTAAGCTCATTCTGTGTTTTCTTAAGTTGAATTAAAAGCGACCCACCTCAAACTTGAGATCAAAGGCTGACTTGACTAGGGCCACCTGCTCTTCCTTGTGAATTTTTGCAAATCCTGTCGCAGGCGAAGCACTAATTTTTCGGCCAATCACTCCAATATCCATGGGAATTCGGGTTTTTATAAAGCTCCAGGCTCCCATATTTTTCGGCTCTTCCTGAACCCAAACAAGCTGGGGATTCTTGAATTTTTTGAGCAACGCATCAATCTGTTTTTGTGGCCATGGGTATAATTGTTCCAATCGCACAATCGCAATATTTTTAGCCTTTTTCTTCTTTTGCTCCTCAAGTAAATCAAAGTAAACTTTCCCTGTGCAAAGTAGTACCCTCTTTACTTCTTTGTTGGTCACAAAAGTATCTCCGATTACCTCTTGGAACTTTCCTGCTGTGAAGTCTTTCATTGGCGAGATCACCCCATTGTGTCTAAGCAGCGACTTTGGCGAAAAAACTACTGCTGGCTTTCGAAAAGGCCAAGCAACCTGTCTCCTTAGTAGATGAAAAATGTTAGCCGCTGTAGTCAAATTAGCAATGATCACATTTTCATTGGCACACATTTGTAAAAATCGCTCCATCCTCGCACTGGAATGCTCAGGACCTTGACCTTCGTACCCATGGGGAAGCAGCATAACCAGCCCATTCATCCTTTGCCATTTGCTCTCAGCGCTAGTAATGAACTGATCGATCATAATTTGAGCACCGTTAGCAAAGTCGCCAAACTGGGCTTCCCAGACCATTAGCGCATTCGGTGTGGCCATGGCATACCCATACTCAAATCCCAGTACTCCATATTCTGAAAGTAGGGAATTATAGATCCTGAGGGGATGCTGCTTTTCTTGAATGTGATTTAGTCCGCAGTAGGGCTCATTGCTGTTAGAATCAAAAAAGTAAGCATGGCGATGCGAAAATGTACCTCGCTTTACGTCCTGACCAGATAGCCTTACAATTCTACCCTCAGTTAAAAGAGATCCGTAGGCCAAAAGCTCAGCGTCTGCCCAGCCAAGTTCCTTTTTCTCAAAGAAATTGGCTTTTCTGTCTTTTACGAGTTTATCAATTTGCCTGAGGGCTTTAAATCCTTTTGGCAACTCCGTAATGGCCTTGGCAACTTTATCGATTGTTTCTTCAGAGATACTGGTTTCTGGAGAAGCCTCAAAGTCTTGGGGAGTAGATCTTCGGAGATGATTCCACTCTTCCTCTATTTTCTGAGGCTTATAAGGTAGCGGGTTCTCTTTAATGAGATTCAACCTTTTTTGCAGCTGATCTTTAAAATCTTTTTCTAGTTTCTTGAATTCACTCTCGTCAAGGTCTCCTCGCTCCTTGAGCTGCTTTACATAAATTTCTCTGGGGTTTGCATGCTTCGAGATGGCATTATACAGTAGAGGCTGTGTAAACTTGGGCTCATCACTTTCATTGTGTCCATGTCTTCTGTAACACAACATGTCAATGAATATGTCCTTCCCAAATTTTTGTCTGTATTCTACCGCTAGTTTGGCAGCAAAGTGCATTGCTTCCGCATCGTCTCCATTCACGTGCAGGATTGGTGCATCGATGATCTTAGCCAGATCGGTGCAATAGATACTTGATCGGGCATCGGCAAAGTCTGTTGTAAAACCTACCTGATTATTGATGACGAAATGTATGGTTCCGCCTGTCTTAAATCCTTCCAAAAGCGACATCTGGACACACTCATAGACAATGCCTTGACCAGATACTGCTGCGTCTCCATGAATCAATACGGGGATGGCCTTTTTAAGGTCTCCTTGATACTCATCGTCGATTTGCGCCCTGGCATATCCAAGTACTACAGGATCTACAGCTTCTAAATGCGAAGGGTTTGGGGCGAGCTTTACATACATCTTCTTTCCAGCGTTGGTATCTAAGAAAGATGAATACCCCAAATGGTATTTCACATCGCCATCGCCCATGGTAAGATCTACCTCCTGGTTTCCTTCAAACTCACTGAAAATCTCCTCGTAGGTTTTTCCCATGATATTGGCTAGCACATTTAACCTGCCTCTGTGTGCCATGCCGATAATGACTTCCTCTGCATCCAGCTCAGCCGCCTTATTGATAATTTTATCCAAGGCCGGAATCATATTCTCTCCGCCTTCGAGGGAAAATCTTTTTTGACCTAAAAACTTTGTATGCAAAAAGTTCTCGAAGACCACAGCCTCATTGAGTTTTGAGAGAACTCTTCGCTTCTCCTCTCTACTAGGGCTGATGTCTTCACCTTCACTCTCCACTTTTTCTTTAAACCACTCGTGAATCTCCGAGTCCCTTACGTGGCTGTATTCAAATCCAATGTGCCGAGAATAAACTTTCTCCAACTTGGCCTGAATACTTCGCAGAGAAGCTTTACCAAGACCAATCTCCCTACCTACCTCAAATTCAGTATCCAGATCGCTTTCTGAAAGATCAAAATCGGAAAGCGCAAGCTTTGTAATGTGAAACCTTCTCTTCCTGACAGGATTGGTATCAGCAATAAGGTGTGCCCAGGAGCGATAATTGTAAATCAGGTTTCTTACCGCTGTTTCTTTAGGCGTAGTGAGCGACTGGCCATTTTTTGATTCTCCGTAACCTTCATTAGCAAATTCAAATCCCTCAAAAAATTTCTTCCAGGATTCATCTATCTGTTCAGGATCTTTTTGGTACGCTCGAAAAAGCTCATCTAAATAGTGACCGTGGGCATTGGCGACATATGAGTATTTATCCATCGGGTAGTCCTTGTTGTTAATTCAAAGGTAGAATTAATCCTGATTCTATAAAAACCGTAAAACCGCATGTTCAAATACACGTGATAGACTTAACCATATTCTATTAATCTTTTTCTCTCAGTTTCAGATAGTCTATCTTTGCGCTCCATTTTAAAATTTTGATGGACGTGTTCCATAAGCAAAACAGAAAAGTATGTCAGTAAAAATTAGACTTGCGCGTCGAGGACGCAAAAAACAAGCAATCTACGATGTGATTATCGCAGACAGCAGAGCACCACGAGATGGTCGCTTTATTGAAAAGATTGGATCATACAATCCTAATACCAATCCCGCATCTATTGTGCTAGATAATGAAAAAGCTTTTGATTGGGTAATGAAGGGAGCCCAACCTACTGATACAGTACGGGCAGTATTATCTTACAGGGGAATAATGTATCGTAAGCACTTACAGATTGGTGTAAATAAAGGTGCAATCTCTCAGGAAGATGCAGACAAAAAGCTAGAAGTCTGGCTGGCCGAAAAAGAATCCAAGATTCAAGGAAAAGTGGATAATCTGGCAAAAGCGAAAGCAGATAAAAAGAAAGCAGCACTAGACGCTGAGAGAAAAGTAAATGAGGCAAGGGCCGAAGAGCAAAAGAAAAGGCTACAAGAAGCAGAAGCAGCGCTCGTTGAGGAAATCAAAGAGGGCTCAGCCGAAGGTGATGAGGATGTGGCTGAAGAGGTAGCTGAAGTGGAAGCAACGGACCAAGCCGAAGCAACAGAAACTGTAGTTGAAGAGAAAAAAGAGGAGCCTGCTACTGAGGCTGTAGACGATACAACCAAGGAAGAAAGTAAAAAAGAGGTAGTAGAAGAAGCAATGGAGAAAAAGGAAGACTCTCCCGCTGAAGAACCGAAAGCCACCTCGGAATCTAAGGATGAGGAAAAGGGGAAAGAGGAGGCAAAAAGCGAAAAAGAAAGTGGCAAAAAATCCTCATAACTCAATATGAGGGTAGATGATTGCTACCTACTAGGTGAAGTAATCAAAACCCATGGACTTAAGGGAGAAGTTTCCGTCCTGTTGGATGTTGATTTTCCCAATAGTTACTCTGAATTGGAATCAGTATTCCTTGAAAAACAAGGAAAGCTGGTTCCTTTTTTTATTGATACAATCCAAATTGGAAATGATCGCGCCCTGGTCAAGTTTGAAGAGATTGATAGCCTTGAGGATGCGGCTCAGCTCGTGCATCAAAAGCTTTATCTACCTCTTTCACAGCTTCCCAAGCTACCTGATGATCAATACTATTTTCATGATTTAGTGGGGTGTATTGTGCAAGAAAAAGGGAAAGAAATAGGCACAGTCAAAGAGGTCATTGATCTAAGCGGTAACGAATTACTGGTAGTTTTAGATGAAGAACGAGAAATCTTGATTCCCTTAAAAGACGGCATTGTGTTAGATGTATCGATTGCTAAAAAACTTATAAAAGTTGCTCTTCCGGAAGGTCTGCTGGACTTATACTAGTAGATACAAGCCTTCTTTTTGAGGATCAGCGGTAAAAAATGAAATTTGAGCAATGAACAACAATACCCCGATCTTTAGGCCTTTCAAAAGGACACCATGAGGATAGACATAATTACCTGCCTACCTGCACTTTTCGAGGGGCCTCTCACTCAAAGCATTGTGAAGCGCTCGATAGAAAAAGGGCTTGTTCAACTTGAACTCCATAACCTTCGTGATTATGCGGTTAATAAGCACAAGAATGTAGACGACTATGCGTTTGGGGGTGGTGCTGGTATGGTACTCATGGTAGAACCAATTGACAGATGTATTACTTCGCTAAAAGAAAAAAGATCCTATGACGAG
>JBCCLV010000009.1:0-53929 GCA_039026695.1 Bacteroidota bacterium | reverse complement strand
GATATTTAGATAATGTATTGAAAGTCAACACTTTAATATACTAAATATCGCTCTCTTATCCTTCTAAAAACGCCACTTCTTACGTCGAACTCAGGTTAATTAAGCACTAACATAAGAAATTATGAAAATACTCGTATTAGCAGTTACCCTAGCCCTTTCTGGGACCATTCATGAAGCTGACGCACAGCTTTTACCCACCAAACTTAGAGTTACTGTGATTGATGGTCTAGGTAATAATGTGGAAGGTGCTACAGTATTGTTATATAGCAATGAAAAAGACTACCTAGAGAGCACCAATCCTGTGGCTGAGCTCAAGACCGATAAAAAGGGGAGAGTGACCTTCAAAGACCTAGAAACAAGATCCTACTTCATAGAAGCAAAGCATCAAAAAAAGACCAATGATGGTGAGGGAGTACAAACAGCTGTTTTAGCAGAGGGCCGCATCAATAAAGTCAATACTGTAATTGAATAGATGTCCAGGTCCTCCTCGCTGACCCTATTGCTTTTGATGCTGCTCGGAAGCATGCAAAGGAGTGAAGTCTCGGCACCCAAGCTAAATATTCAGACGCCACCCTCCGAAATAGTAGGAAGGGAAGACCTCATGGGTAGAATAGCGTATGAGAAACTTTTAGTTGCAGATCCGATGACAGGCGAAGTTCCAGCTGGTATTCGAAAAGCAGAACTGCTTTTTGCGCAAGGAATTTCGAAACCCGAAAAAAGAGGAAGAACCCAAAATCTCAATGTATCTGCCGCAGGTCCTGTAAATGTGGGAGGACGCACCAGGGCTGTTGCTTTTGATGTTCGTGATGAAGAAATAATTCTTGCCGGAGGAGTCTCCGGTGGTCTGTGGAAAAGCACTGATGGCGGACAAAACTGGGAGCGAAAATCGCCAGCCTCTTTCAGAAACAGCATTACTTGTTTAGCGCAAGACACCAGGACTGGCCATCGGGATACCTGGTACTATGGTTCGGGGGAAATATATTCCGGTAGTTCCACACGTGGCGGAGGTGCTCCCTACCGTGGAGACGGGATATACAAATCTGTTGATAATGGCGAAAGCTGGACGCAGATTCCATCTACTGCACTCGCAGAGCCCAACACATTTAGCAGCCAATTTCAATACGTTTTCCAAATTGTGCCAAATGCCCAAAATTTCACAAATGATGAAGTTTTGGTGGCTGCATTTGGAGGAATTTTGCGCTCCCTCGATGGTGGTGCTTCATGGGAGTCAGTAATAGGACCGGAATTCTTCAATCCCACAGATACGACTGATTTAAATAACACCAATGTCTCTTTTTACACTGACCTACAACAGGCGAGCTCCGGGACCTTTTATGCCGCTTTGTCCACGACTACAGCAGGTGCATCCACACTTTCCAGATCCCCGGATGCTGGATTCTATTTCTCAGGAAATGGTACAGCTTGGGAGCGGATTCCTTTAGAAACGCTTCCACCTTTCACTAGTCAAACACCCTATGATCGGGTAGTGATAGGTAGTAGCAAATCAAATCCTGAGATTACGTATTTCCTGGTAAATTCTAATCCCATTTTTATTGTGCAACACACCCTTTCTCAATTCGACGCTCAGGACACTATCCAATCGTTGGAATTGAGAGAGACACCCAACTTTGGAGGACTTTTGGGAGACTTCAATACACAGCGTTCTTACAATATGATGATAAAGGTTCATCCTGAAGACCCTGAAATTGTCTTTGCAGGAGGCACCAATCTCTATCGAACCACAGATGGATTTAGATCAGAAGAAGGCATTAGCTGGGTGGGAGGATACAATCCCGAGGGTGGAGCTAGCCTGTATCCAGGACATCACCCGGATCAGCATGATTTACTATTCTATCCAAGCAATCCAAATAAAGTGCTTTCGGCAAGCGATGGTGGTTTACGGATCAGCCCAGATGCCACAGCCGATTCTGTAATGTGGGACGACATAAATAATGGCTACATAACAAGTCAGTTCTACACGATTGCCCAATCCAAAAAACCCGGTGATCCTACACTTATAGGTGGGATGCAAGACAATGGCACTGACCTCACTTCTGGGTCCTTGTCAAACTTGTGGAAAGGACTAATTGGAGGTGATGGATCTTACGCTGTTACAACCAGGGGCGCCCTTTGGTTTGCTTCTTTCCAGCAAGGGCAAACACTCCGACTTACCCTTGATGATGAATTTGAGATTACCTCTTTTGGTAGGGTAGATCCCGGGAGCTTGGTGGAAGAGTCAGGTTCTCAGTACCTTTTTATCAATCCTTTCATTCTGGACCCGACCAATGAAAATCGTGCATTTTTTGCAGGAGGTAGTGACCTTTATTTCAATGGAAATATCTCCCAGATTCCAGGAGGATCCCAAATCCCTACAAGTCTCGGTTGGGAAAGAGTCACCGAGTCAGAGGAGCTACTTGGTTTGGTGAGTGCCCTCGATATCAGCTTAGACGGTCAAAGACTCTATTTTGGAACATCAGGAGGTGAATTGTACAAATTAGACAATGCAGGAAGCTTTACGCAATTCCAACTCCGCGAAATCACACAAAACATACTCCCAGATCGGGCCTACGTGAGCAGCATTTCTGTAAACCCATTAGATACGGCACACATTGTCGTAGCTTTTAGTAATTACAATATCCCCTCAATCTTTGAAAGCACAGATGGTGGAAGATCTTTTGCAGATATCAGTGGCAATTTGGAAGAAAAACCGGACGGTTCTGGGAATGGTCCGAGCATCCGTTGGGTAGAGTTAATACCTACGGAAAACGGCAATGTGTGTTTTGCTGGAACCAGTACAGGGCTTTTTAATACGGAAAAAACCCTTGGCAAGAAAACAATATGGCAGCAAGTAGCACCCGAAAGCATCGGTAGTTCAGTAGTCACGATGATGGACTACAGGGCATCAGATGGGAGCCTTGCGATTGCCAGCCATGGAAATGGAATCTTCCGAACTTTCATTACAGATTTTAAGCGCGCTCTCGTGCCCGAATCAGAGGTACAGGAGCTATCACTAATCACCGCATACCCCAATCCTTTTGAGGATCGGGTCAGAATTGAATTCAAAATCCCTGAAGATGATATTGTGAGAATAGATCTATTCACCCTAAAAGGTGAACTTGTGAACAATATCCTCTGGGCACCACAAGTAGCAGGTAGCAATAGCGCAACCTGGGATGGGAACAATGTAGCCGGAATATCTATGGCAAATGGTATCTATCTATATACGATTAGCTACAGGAATGAAAAGAAGAGCGGACGAGTGCTGTTACGTCGCTAGCGACTGCTTAGCACAAACATGAAGTATGCGATTACCATCACCCAGAAATGGGGTGTAATCCAATTAGGTATGATTCCGGTCTCCATTAAAATCATCGCAATCGCCAGAACAATCGAGACCACTTTAAGAATACTTCTCGTCTTTTTATCCATAATGCCTGTAGGTTTGATTTCTAAATTAAAACTTTGTATTTCAGTTTTCAAATAGGGAGTGCTCTTACCCATCGACCTCCGCTAGCACATGACAGCTAAACTCGGACAAAATATCGCTGATGCAAAGCAGATTTTGATTGCAGAGGATGTGGTGGCAATTCCTACTGAAACTGTGTATGGCCTTGCAGGAAATGCGTTGAGCCTCAAGGCAATCGCTAGAATTTATGAGGTGAAAGACCGGCCTAAATTTGATCCCCTGATCGCACATGTCCCTGACATTCATGCGGCGGAAAAGCTTGTCACAAGCTTCCCAAAAGCTGCAAAAATCTTAGCAGAAAAATTTTGGCCCGGACCGCTGACCTTACTCCTTGAGAAAAAAGATACAGTACCTGATTTGCTCACCTCCGGTCAGCCAAGAGTCGCAATAAGAGTTCCCAATCATCCTTTGTCCCTACAATTATTACAAGAACTATCATTTCCCCTAGCTGCCCCGAGTGCAAACCCTTTTGGTTATGTCTCACCTACCACAGCCCTGCATGTTGCTGATCAATTGGGTCACAAAATTTCCTATATCCTTGATGGCGGCAAATGTGAGGTGGGACTTGAATCCACTATTGTTGGATTCCATAATCAGAAAATTACTGTGTATAGATTGGGTGGAATCAGTATTGAAGATCTGGAAAAAACTGTTGGCAAAGTAGAAGTGCAAGTCAACACAAGTTCCGATCCCGCAGCTCCGGGAATGTTGAAGTCTCATTATTCTCCTGGAAAAAAGTTGATACTTGGAGATATATCAGAAAACCTTCACACTAGAAAACGACAGAATGTAGGAGTCATCTCTTTTTCAGAAGAGTTTGATGTACCCAAAGAAAATTTATTTATTCTCTCCAAGAATAGCGACTTTAAAGAGGCTGCACAAAATCTTTTTGTAGCGCTCCGTTCTCTTGATCGCCCAGATATTTCGGAAATCCTGGCCGAGCACTTTCCTGAAAATGGACTGGGAAGGGCGATCAACGATAGATTAAGGCGGGCATCTGTTTGAGGGCAGATTACTTAGCTTTGCTTTATCAATAGAAGCAAATACCGCATCCATTATGAAAGCCAAAAAAGATGATCTCGTCAAAGTGCACTACACCGGGAAATTAACCTCCGGAGAGGTTTTTGATAGCTCAAAATTCAGGGCTCCACTGGAGTTCACCTTGGGGGCTGGTCAAATGATAAAAGGCTTTGATCAGGCGGTGGAAGGAATGTCGATCAATGACCAAAAAACGGTTACAATTCCTTCAAGCGAGGCTTACGGTGATAAAAAAGAGAACTGATTCAGGAAATACCGCGCGATCAACTTCCAAGCGATATGCATCCAGATGTAGGCCAAAAGCTGGTAGCCACCACCGAACAAGGGCATCAAACGCCAGTTGCTGTGACGGATGTCTCCCCCACCACAATCACTGTAGATGCCAATCACGAGCTCGCAGGAAAAGACCTGGTTTTTGAGATTGAGCTGGTTGAGATTGGTTGAAAGTTAACCCAGATACTGTAGCGCAAAAGTATTTTCCAGAGCAGTACCTCCACGCATCAACCTTTCCGAGAAAGTCGCGTATGTAGCGCAATCACAAGATATCGATGAAAAAAACACTCATTTTTTGCCTCACAACTTTCCTGTTGGTAAATGCTTACGGCCAGGCAAGCGATAGTGTGCAACAAGATAGCCTGGACCGAATCGTAAAGAGTCTTTCCCAGCAGCTTTCTACCTATGAGCGTCTTATTCGTCAGAACACTCAAAAACGAAAACAAGACTCACTTGCCCGAGTCGACCTTATGAAGCGCATACAGCTGCTACAAGAAAACGACAAAGTGACAGAAGTCTCTCTGCGCGAGCAGATACGAGAGATTGAGCTAAGAGATTCGGTAAGAAATGCACTACAGCGACAGAAGATTTTAGGCCTGCGCTCTACTACTATTGGGCATCCAGTGGTACCCTACAGAGATACTTTATTCACGATCTACACCAAGTTAGGGCCCGTAAAAGCTGAAGATCGAGCTTCTAACGTCACCGAGAAGATCGAAATTCTCATTCGAGACGATTACTTCTATGGAGATTCTTTGACCACATCAGAGCACGACGGTACGGTAGACGTCACCTACCAAAATCTAATCGTGACCAGCGTATCAGACTGGGACGCTCTTTGGGCAGAAACCACCAAAGAGCTACTGGCTGATCAGTATCGCGAAATAATCTCGCAGTACATCAGCTCTAAGCGAAATGAAAGCTCAATCAAAAATATCCTGGCCAGGATAGGTTTGGTCTTTTTGGTACTGGGCGTAGTGGTGGTACTGCTATATCTCATTGGCAAGCTGGGCAATCGTCTAAAAGCGATTTTGTTCCAAAATCGCAAAAAGTACTTCACCGGATTCAAAATAGGTACCTATGAATTTTTGCCTCCTTCACGGCAACTGGAGGTTTCCATTCAAGGAATCAACACCTTTAAATGGGCACTTTTCGCACTGGTGTTTTACCTATCTCTCCCTTTAATATTTGGTTTATTTCCATTCACAAAAGGATGGGCCAATACTTTACTGGGTTGGATTCTTGCACCAGCAGAGAATATCCTTTGGTCATTTCTGGATTACTTACCGAATGTATTTACAATCGCAGTGATCTACATCATTACGAAGTATACAGCAAGATTTCTGGGTTTCATAGCTACCGAAATTGACTCTGGCAATCTCACGTTGACAGGCTTTCATGCAGATTGGGCTAAACCTACTTTCAAAATCGTTAAGTTTCTGATCTACGCATTCATGTTCGTGATGATCTTCCCTTACCTGCCGGGATCGGATTCAGATATTTTCAAGGGAGTATCAGTGTTTTTAGGCATTCTATTTTCGCTAGGTTCCTCTTCAGCGATAGCAAATGCCGTGGCAGGATTAGTGATCACTTACATGCGCCCGTTTAAGCTAGGCGATCGGGTCAGGATAGGCGAAATAAATGGTGAAGTGGTTGAAAAAAGCCTACTTGTCACTAGAGTAAGGACCACCAAGAACGAAGACATCACCGTTCCGAACTCAGCAATTCTCACAGGTCACACGATTAATTACTCTTCAAGTAGCGGAGATCTTGGTTTGATCTTGCATACTTCTGTTACCATAGGCTATGATGTTCCCTGGAGGAAAGTTCACGAGTTGTTAATTGAATCAGCAGTGGCTACAGATGGCGTAAATATCAGTAAAGAACCATTTGTACTTCAGACGAGCTTGGACGATTGGTATGTGGCATATCAGCTAAATGCATATACAGATGTTCCTGAAAGAATGCCAAAAATCTATTCTGAACTGCACGCCAATATTCAGGACAAATTCAATGAAGCTGGTGTAGAGATTATGTCTCCCCACTACCGTGCGGTACGTGATGGTAATGCCTCTACTATTCCGCCAACGGAGGATTGAGCAAGAGTAAAGTGCTGAATTTTAGCCAAGGACTACTATGCGCTGGCAATTATTATAGTTAGATCCTTTGTTCAACCATATTGAACGCGATAAAAGTGTTTTTTGGATGGGTAGTAAAGGAGGAATTATATGTAATGAAGTCAATATCCACATAGCTTCATCAAGCGATAGGCTTTATCTTTGCGGCTCAAAATCACAATATCATCCTAACCTAGTTTTCGCCCGCCTTGAGAAAATTCCATTTACTTTTCTTTATGCTAGTAGCATGCTGCGTTTTAGGGCAAGACATCAACCGCCAAAAAGCAGGATGGGTGTACCTACTTACCAACAGTATAGAATGGCCTGAACCCAAAGAAAAGTACAACATACAAGTAATCACGAGTGATCGCGATCTAGCAGGCGCATTTAAGGAAATGGCCAATAAAAGGTTGATCAACGACCAGGAAATCGGAATCAGCTTTTCCAGCTATGCTACAGTACCAGAAAATACAGACATTTTATACATCACAGAAGAGTACAAAATGTCGCTTCAAAGCATTATCTCCAGCGTGAAGGGGAAAGCCATTCTGGTGATTACTGAGGAATCACAGGAAAAGCAGTACTTGATGTTTAACTTGATAAGGACTGATGATGGCGTGTCCTTCCAATATAACCCTGCCAATATCTTAAATCAGGGTCTTCGCATCAGACCTGAAGTACCGGAACTAGGAGGTGAAGAGATAAATGTTGCAGCGCTTTATCGGCAAGCAAAGGACTCGATAGTAAAAACCGAACAGCAAGCCAAGGATGTGCAAGAGCAAATTGACTCACTCAATATGCTTACTGCTGTGGCGATCAAAGTCGGGAGTGCACTCATGAAGCAGGCGAGCGCCACGGAAGCAAGAATTGCACAGCAGAAAAGAGCACTGGATAGCCTGCGCATTCTTCTTCGCAATCGAGAACTTCAGTTGCAGTATGTATCTGAGCAGATCGAAATTAAGAAAGACAGTGTGCGCCTTGGCAGGATGCAGTTGATCGAACAAGATGCTGAGATAAAAAGAAGAAATGATACCATTTCCGACAAAGATCGAGAGTTGAGAAACCTAGATTTGATCATCGACAATCAGCTTGAGATACTCATTTTTCTAGTCTTCTTTGTATTACTTTTTATCCTCGCCCTATTCCTAGCCTACAGAGCGTATCAGCGAAGAAGAAGTGACACGAAAAAGCTAAATCAGCAAAAACAAGAGTTGGTAGAAATCCTTGATAAACTCAAATCCACCCAAGACCAGCTTATACTCAGCGAAAAGCTTACCGTGATAGGATCACTTACAGATAGCTTTGCAAACGATATTACCAATGCTGTGAATTACATCAATTCTGGAATTCATATCATTGATATTCGCTTTTCGGAGGCAAGGAAAATTATGGAAGCAGCAGAGACACTTGATCCTAAGGAGAGCATGTTGAAAACGAGAATGAAAGTGAAAGATCTAACGGAATTGAAAGAGGAGTACGATTTCGATACGTATGAAGAAGTAATCGACACTACCACCAATAGTGTAGCGGTGGGTGCTGATCGCATCACTGCAATTCTGAAGGATATGGAGCCCTACACGCAGTACACTGAGTTGGGAAAATTTGGTTTGACCGTCCTTGGAAGAAATAGCGATAACAATAAGTAATGCAAGAAAACAGGCCCATTATTAAGCGAAATCAGCTTTTCTTTTCCCTTATTGGATGCTGCAAGCATTTCTTTGGTATATATTTGATGAGTTTCAAAATCTCTGAGATTAACGAACACCTAACCCTTTCGTACACATTTTGAAATTTTATCTCACAGTTTGCTCTTTCCTCATAACACTTGTGCTTTCTGCGCAGAGTGTAGACCAGCAGAAAGTAAACCTTGTTCATTCTTTTGCGAACAACATAAAATGGCCTGCCTCAAAAACCGAATATGTAGTTAAGGTCATTACTCAAGATCGGTCCCTCTCATCCACTTTTAAGGAAATGGCCGCTAGCAGGCAGGTGAATGGCAAACCAATCCGTATAAGCACGAGTAGTTTTGTAAGCATACCCGAAAAGCTTGATGTATTGTATGTATCGGGACAGTTCAACGGCGCACTGCAATCTATCATCTCTCAAATTAAAGAGAAGCCCGTACTCATCATCACTGAGCAGTCTCCCGATCAGCAATATGTGATGATCAATCTCATCAATACGACTGGAGGAATTTCTTTCGAGTTTAATAGAACCAACATTATAAATCAAAGACTGACCATAGAAAGAGGCTTTTATGATCTCGGCGGTAGAGAAATTGATGTTGCAGCGCTTTACACCCAGACCAGGGACTCAGCAAAAGCGATGGAAAGTCGTTCCAGAGAAGTGCAAAAGCGAATCGATTCATTAAACATGAACATGGCGCTAGCCATTAAAATCGGCAGCAAGCAGGAAGCACAAATAGCCACTGGGAAAAGGCAAATTGCCTACCAAGGTAGTTTGTTGGATAGCTTGACCAGTGTTCTGAGAAGCCGAGAAGCACAACTTGAGCAACTAGAATCAGAAATCCGAGCACAACAGGACACTCTACAACTAGGCGAGGAACAATTGGCGGAGCAAGAAAGGCTCATTAACACCAGAAATAGGGAGATAGAAGAAAAGGAGGGTCAATTGGCCAAGATGGTCACCATTGTAGATAGCCAAAACGATACGCTGATTCTGCTTATATCTTTTCTTGTGTTTTTGGTTGTAGCATTGATTTTCGCTTACCGCGCGTATCAGGCGAGGCGCAGAGATGCGCAAAAGCTCAATGAACAAAAAGAGGAGCTTAAAGAACTATTAAATGAATTGCAATCAACTCAAAAGCAACTGATCCAGTCAGAGAAAATGGCTTCTTTGGGTACGCTGACCGCAGGTATTGCGCACGAAATCAATAATGCTATCAACTACGTCCATTCTGGTATTCACGTACTCAACACGAAGTTTTCTGAAATGAGGCCGCTGATGACCATCATCAAAAATCTTAATGGTACGGAGAGTGATCTTAAAGACAAGGTGAAAGACATCATCGCTCAGAAGAATGAGATTGAGTACGATTCCTATGAGTCAGTGATTGATACAATGATCAACAGCATCCAAGTGGGGGCTGAGCGCACTATCAATGTGGTTAAGGGACTCAGGACTTTCTCAAGGGCGCAAGAGGAAAGCATGTCCCCAATAGACATCCATGAGGATGTAGAAGTAGCCCTGCTGCTGCTGAAAAATAAAATCAGACCCACCATCAAAATCAAAAAGGTCTTCGCGGACAAGCTTCCCACCATTTACGGTTACCCGGGTCAAGTGGGTCAAGCGCTACTGAACTTGATAAGTAATGCTATGGACGCTTGCGGCAACCAGCCAGACTCTATAGTTATGATAAAAACTGCCGCGACCAAGGATAAGGTTTTTGTTTTGATCAAAGACAATGGATCAGGCATCGATAAAAAGAATTTAGACAAAATCTTTGACCCATTTTACACTACCAAGAAAATAGGTCAAGGTACTGGTTTAGGTCTATCGATTACGTATGGAATCATCGAAAAACACGGTGGTCAAATCAAGGTCAACTCGGTTTTGGGTAAAGGAACAGAATTCAAAATTGAGCTACCTTTAAACAATCAAGCGAAGCGTTAATGAGTACAGGAAAACTTTCATTGATCTACCTAGATGATGAAGAGATAAATCTTATCTTATTCAAAGAAATGTTTAAGAAAGATTTCGATATTCACACAACCACATCGCCCCATGATGCCATCGATTATGTTATCAACAATGATCTTGACTTCATTCTAACGGACCAATTGATGCCTGTAATGACAGGTGTTGAATTTCTGCGAGAGCTGCAAACCAAAGAATACCCTTCAAACCCAAAAAAAATTATCATCTCAGGATATACAAAAGAGGGGGAGGTAAGTGAAGCGATCGAGCAGCAGATGATCGATAAGTTTGTAAGTAAACCATGGAGCTACGACAAGCTGAAAGATCTGCTTTTGACCATCTAATGTTATTGGCAGTAGTTTCCGGACCCATCAGGTTTACTAATTTTTACTTCTTACATTTTAAGTTATGAGCGTTTTAGTAACTGGAGGTGCCGGTTTCATCGGCAGCCACACCGTCCTTGAGCTTCTAGCCGCAGGCAAAGAGGTTGTGGTAGTAGATAACCTCAACAACAGTAAACTTGAGTCCATTAAGAGAGTCGAATCAATTACCGGAAAAAAAATAAAATTTTACGAAGTAGATCTTGTAGAGGTAGAAAAGGTTAGAGACATTTTTAAGGCGGAGAACTTTGAATCAGTTATCCATTTTGCTGCGCACAAAGCAGTTGGTGAATCTGTATCAAAGCCCTTGATGTACTACCAAAATAACCTAACGAGTACACTTAATCTGTGCCAACTCATGCTAGAACACAAGGTAACAGACTTTGTATTTAGCTCCTCGTGCACAGTGTACGGAGATCCTGCCGAAGTTCCTCTCCTGGAGACCTCTCGCGTCTCAGCAGTAAATCCCTACGGTAGAACTAAGCTTTTTTCAGAAAGTATTTTGACGGACATCCAAGCTGCTCATCCCGAATTGAATATTGCGCTTTTGCGCTATTTCAATCCTGTCGGTGCACACGTAAGTGGCGACATTGGAGAAGATCCTCACGGAATACCCAACAATTTAATGCCATACATTACGCAGGTAGCTGTCGGTAAAAGAGAGAAATTGTCCGTGTTTGGGGGAGACTACCCTACCCACGACGGGACAGGTGTGAGGGATTATATCCATGTAGTAGATCTAGCAACTGGCCACCTAAAAGCACTGGACCGGCTTCAAGAAAATCCTGGACTTGTAACCTACAATCTCGGTACTGGAACCGGCTACAGTGTACTCGATGTGGTAAAAGCCTTTGAAAAAGCAAGCGGCAAAAAAGTGCCCTATGAAATCGTGGACCGGAGGGCAGGAGATGCAGCTGAAGCTTATGCTGACCCCACCAAGGCGAAAAAAGAGATGGGATGGGAAGCAAAATACGGAATTGACGAAATGTGTGCTGATTCGTGGAGATGGCAATCTAAAAATCCGAACGGTTTTGACTAAAGCAGACCTATCAAGTAGACAATTTCAGTGGTGTAAACTTGCCCGCTCGTTTTGACGAAAGTAAGCGGTGTTAAAACATACCTTGTAGGAGATTCTCCAAAAGCACAGTCATTAAAAACGAACAAGCCTACCTGAATTGTCAAAGTGTAGGCTTTTCTGCATAGAGGGTAAAATGAGTAAGGGATAAAGCCGGCGGTGCCCAAACCTTGTTTTTGCTCACTTTGGATTAGCACCAGTAGTCGCTGTATTTAATCCAGTAAGTAAGACCAATCATTGTTTAATAAAACCTTCAAAGAAAACGAAACTAAAAAAATGTATGTACGTACATAGATGTAGTTACATATAAAATATTGCAGTGATGAAAACTATTTTGCACAGATCAGAAACCAGAGGTCAAGCAAATCATGGCTGGCTTCAATCTTTTCACTCGTTCAGTTTTGCAAATTACCACAACGCAGAGAGAATGCACTTTGGTAAACTTAGGGTATTGAATGACGATACGGTAGCGCCCGGCGGGGGATTTGGGACTCACCCTCACGAAAACATGGAGATCATCTCAATTCCCTTAGCTGGTGATCTAGAACACAAAGACAGCATGGGTACCAAGCGAACGATTAGAGAAGGAGATATACAGGTGATGAGTGCTGGAACTGGTGTATATCATAGCGAATACAACGCCAACGCCGATAAGGAAGTGAAATTTTTACAAATTTGGATTTTCCCCAAGGCGCGCAATGTTACGCCGCGTTATGATCAGATCAGCATCAATAGCTTAGTGAAGAAAAATGAAATTTCACAGATCCTATCTCCCAATTCTAATGATGCAGGTGTTTGGATTCACCAAGATGCATGGTTCAGTATAGGAGAGTTTAGTGAATCCAAAACTGTGGATTATAAATTTCACCGACCGGAAAGCGGCCTCTATGCTTTTGTGCTTGAAGGAAGCGCCCAGATCTCAGATCACAAGCTATCTAGTAGAGACGGACTAGGAATTTGGGATACAGAGAACATCTCAATAACTGCGGATGCTAACTCACGCATCTTGCTCATGGAGATACCTATGAACTAACTAGGCTCAGAAAGCAGAGGCAGATTATTCTCTGCCTCTGCTCTAAAAAATAATGCTACAGTTAGTCCAACCTTTGTCAAAGTTGGATTGATAGTGCTTATAGAACTGAATTGCTGGTTCGTTCCAATTTAGCACCTGCCATACCATCCCAGTACATTTTTCTTCCCTTGCGATTTCAATGGTCTTTTCAAAAAGCAATTTCCCGGCTCCTGTTCTTCTTTTTTGCTCTGTGACTACTAAATCCTCCAAGTAGAGCTGCTTTCCTTTCCAGGTTGAGTACCTGTAATAATAAATAGAACTGCCGATGACCTCCCCCTCCTGTTCCGCTACCAAAAGACCGAATACCGGATCGGGACCAAAACCGTCAATCAGCATTTGGTCCACAGTGTTTGAAACCTGATCTAGGCCGTTCTCATATTCTGCAAGTTCCAGCATGAGTGCAAACACTGCCGGCAGATCACTTTTTTCTCCCTTCCTTACAGTCATTTTAAGTTAGCTGCCATCATTACATATCTGCTTGAGCCAATGGAGGAATTACTCCCATATTATACCAAGCAAAAGCATACCTATCGGCTACCTGATCAATGGTCTTGGAAATTGGGGTACCTGCTCCGTGACCAGCATCTGTCTCTATCCTGATCAGTACTGGGTTATTTCCAACATGCTTTTCTTGTAACGTGGCAGCAAACTTGAATGAATGAGCAGGCACCACACGATCATCATGATCGGCAGTGGTAACCATGGTGGCTGGATATTCGGTGCCCTCCTTAAGTGCATGAACCGGAGAATAGGCCTTTAAATACTCAAACATTTCTTTTGAATCAGCTGAAGTTCCATAATCGGAAGCCCATCCTGCGCCTGCGGTAAAATTATGGTATCGAAGCATGTCCATTACTCCCACGGCTGGAAAAGCAACTTTGGCCAAATCCGGCCTTTGCGCCATTGTAGCTCCTACAAGAAGACCTCCATTGGAGCCGCCTCGAATTGACAAAAATTCACTAGAAGTATATTGATTTTCAATCAACCATTCGCCTGCAGCAATAAAATCATCAAAGACGTTCTGCTTTTGCATCTTGGTGCCTGCTTTATGCCAATCCTCTCCATATTCACCCCCACCTCTGATATTAGGCTGTGCATAAATGCCACCATTCTCTAGCCACACTATTCTTGAAGTGCTGAAAGAAGGCCTTAGGCTCACATTGAACCCTCCATATGCATACAATTCTGTAGGGTTTGTCCCATCAAGTTCCAATCCCTTTTTGTGTACAATAAACATGGGGACTTTAGTACCGTCTTTACTTTCATAAAATACTTGCTTTGTGATGTAGTCCTCAGGATCAAAATCAATCTTTGGTTGCTTGTAGAGTTCTGAGCCGCCCGAAGTAATGTCGTATTTATAAATCGTTTGGGGATTGGCGAAAGACGTGAAAGTATAGTAGAGGTAATCCTTCTCTTTGTCTCCGCTAACCCCATACGCAGTGCCAATCGCCGGAAGTGTTACGTCTCTTACCAGTTTTCCAGTGGTAGTAAACTGCCTAATTTCTGTTTTGGCATCTACCAGATAACTACCAAAAATAAAGCCACCTCCTGTAGATGGAGATAGCACATTTTCAGTTTCTGGAATTACATCCTTCCAGGTCTCGACTGTTGGATCAGCAATTGAGGTTTGTACCACTCTCATCTTGGGAGCATCAAGGTTTGTGGCAAGAAGTATCCTGTCTCCTTCTGTGGTGAGCACGTAGGTATCTGTATCTATATCTTCATCGATCGGCTGTATTTCCCCATCATTTGCCAAATCCTTGATGAAGAGCTTATTTCCACTTGTACTTACAGATGCACTGATCACCAAGAATCTTTGATCCTCTGTCACTCCACCGCCTACATAGCGGTAAGGGTTCTCTTCGCCACCGAAGATGAGCTGATCATCAGCTTGCTTTGTTCCTAGTTTGTGATAGTACAATTTATGAATTTGTGTTTTCGCTGAGAGCTCACTTCCATTTTTGGGTCGATCATAGCTGCTGTAATAGAACCCTTCGTTGCCTTTCCAGCTAAGCCCACTAAACTTCACGTTGTGGAGTGTATCTTCAACAATCGTTTTCGTTTCGGTATCCATTACCAGAAGCTTCCGCCAATCCGAGCCACCAATGGAGATTAAGTACCCAAAGAGTGATCCATCTCTTGTAAAGCTTGATCCTGACAATGAGACTGTGCCATCATCTGAAAACTCGTTAGGATCTAAAAAAACTTCCGCCTCGGCATCTTCATTCCTACGATATAGCACACTTTGGTTTTGTAGACCATCATTTTGGTAGAAGTATTCATAGTCGCCCTCTTCAAAAGGGGCCGACACTCGCTCATAGTCGAAAAGTACCTCCAGCCGTTCTTTAATACGTTCACGAAAATCGATATTTTCCAGGTATCCAAATGTCACTGCATTCTGCTGCTTTACCCAGTCTGCGGTTTCAGGCGAAAGGTCATCTTCCAACCATCGGTATGGGTCAGCGACCGAAACACCAAAATAGTTATCTACAGTATCCACCTTGTTTGTAACTGGGTATTTCAGCGCTTCTGTCTCTTGGTCCTTGGGTGGCTCACAAGAGGTAAAAAATGCTAGTAAAGTGATAATTGCTAATTTTTGATTCATCGCATTTGATTTAAGCTGGCATTTAAAATATGTTCTCACAAAACTATATCTGAAAATCCAAGATAAGGCCTTAGTACCTGAGGCATAGCGATTTTGCCTTCAAATTGATTGTTCTCCAAGAGAGCTGCAATGATCCTGGGTAATGCAAGTGCACTTCCGTTTAGCGTATGAGCGAGCTCCTTTTTTCCATCTTCCTTTTTTACGCGAAGCTTTAGCCTATTGGACTGATAAGATTCCACGTTGGACACGGAGCTGACTTCAAGCCATCTTTCTTGCGCGGCAGAGAAAACCTCAAAATCATAGGTGAGCGCAGCAGTGAACCCAAGATCGCCTCCACAAAGCCTCAATATTCTGTAAGGCAGCTCAAGGTCAATCAGCAGCTCTTCCACATGGGCCACCATTTCTTCTAGCGCCTGATATGAATTTTCAGCGGTCGTGATTTGCACGATTTCTACTTTATCAAACTGGTGCAATCTATTGAGCCCACGTACGTGTGCCCCCCAGGATCCTGCCTCCCGCCGAAAGCAGGGCGTATGTCCGGCATGCTTAATGGGTAAGTTACCTTCCTCCAAAATGGTATCCCGATACATATTGGTTATCGGCACTTCGGAAGTGGGAATAAGATAGAGGTCATCCGCCTTCAGGTGGTACATCTGGCCTTCCTTATCGGGCAACTGACCTGTGCCAATTCCGGAGGCCTCATTGATGAGAATCGGCGGTTGTACCTCTTCATATCCTGCTTCAATGGCTCGGTCCAAAAAATAATTAATAAGCCCGCGAACGAGCCTAGCACCACGGTTTTTATAAAAAGGAAAACCTGCACCCGTCACTTTACTCCCTAGATCAAAATCTGCCAAATCGTAGAGATTAAGTAGCTCCCAATGTGGCATTTTAGAGGTGCCTAACTCCCGGAGCTTAACGTCACCCTCTTTTACAACCTCATTGTCTGCTTCTGAAGAGCCTGCAATTACAGTTTTATGCGGGATGTTTGGAATACTGTGTAAGAGCGTAATCAGCGCGTCATTCACCTGGTTACTTTCCTCGGTGAGCACTTTTATGCTTTCTTTTAGCTTCGCACTTTCTGCTTTTGCTGCACTCGCCTCTTCTTTTTTTCCTTCCTTGAAAAATCTCCCAATGTCTTTTGATAGTTTATTGGAAGATTGCAGCAAGTCGTCTAGCTGTCCTTGAAGTTGCTTTCTACTATTGTTCTTCTCTATTACTTCCAGCAAGAGAGCTTCAGGATCAGCAATTCCTCGTTTGGTTAATCCCTCAATGTATAAGTCTAAGTGTTTCTCGATTATAGATGGTACTAGCATTGATTCAAGTCATATTTTCCTGCGGTGCAAAGAAATGAAATATGCTCTGTACTGCTATCGCTATAACTATTTTTTGATGTTCTTGTGAATTTTAGGGTGATACTCTATTATTGCAATGCAATTCTAAAAAGGAGACCATCCGGTTTCCGGGTACAGCAAAGCTAACACCCACTAGATTTCATATCTCAAGTAGTATTTGACATCCATTTTTAACCAACATTATGTACACACTAGATGATCTTAGTGTAATGCTACTCTCAGAGTTAAGAGAGATAGCGGAAAAACTAGGAATAAAAAATCAAAAGAAACTTGCCAAGCAAGACTTGATCTATACCATATTAGATCAGCAGGCAACCATGCCTGAAAAAGAAATAAAGAAAATCAAGGAAGGGGCGACTATCGAGGATGCTTCCGAAGAAAAAAAGGAAAAGCAAGAACGTCCTAAAAAGTCTAAAAAGCCCAAAAAAGAAGAAGTAGCAGCGGAAGAGCCCACTCCTAGTGATGCTGCTAAACCCAAAGAAGAAAAGCCAAAAGCAGATAGGAAACCCGAAGGTCAGGGAAATGATCCAAAAGACAATAGCAAGCGAGAAGAGCAAGAAAAGCAGCGAGCGGAGCGAGAAGAGCGAAGAAAGAAAAGAGAAGCTTACAACGAGGAAATAAAAGAGTTTGATGGAGTAATTGATAATGAAGGTGTTTTAGAGATCATGCAAGATGGCTATGGTTTCTTGCGATCGAGCGACTACAACTACCTTGCAAGTCCTGACGATATTTATGTATCGCCTTCACAGATCAAACTTTTCGGGCTTAAAACAGGAGATACTGTAAATGGCCAAATCCGACCTCCAAAAGATGGAGAAAAGTACTTTGCACTGCTTAAAGTAGAAACTGTAAATGGCAAAACGACAGAAGAGGTAAGAGATCGGGTTGCTTTCGAATATCTGACTCCACTATTTCCGCAGGAAAAACTCAAGCTGAGCACCAAGCCAGACAACTACTCCACTAGAATACTTGACCTGTTTGCTCCTATCGGTAAAGGCCAGCGTGGTATGATCGTAGCACAACCAAAAACTGGTAAAACTGTGCTTCTAAAAAATGTAGCAAACGCAATCGCACAAAACCATCCGGAATGCTATCTAATGGTGCTGCTAATTGATGAAAGACCGGAAGAAGTAACCGACATGGCTAGATCAGTAAAAGGAGAAGTGATCGCTTCCACCTTTGATGAGCAGGCCGATAAGCATGTAAAGGTTTCCAATATGATCCTGGAAAAAGCAAAGAGAATGGTAGAGTGTGGGCACGACGTGGTGATTCTCCTGGACTCTATCACCCGACTTGCTAGAGCCCATAATACGGTAGTGCCCTCTTCCGGCAAGATCCTTTCCGGTGGTGTCGATGCAAATGCTCTACATAAGCCAAAAAGGTTCTTCGGAGCAGCAAGAAACGTAGAGAATGGTGGATCATTAACGATCATAGCCACTGCTTTGATAGAGACAGGCTCTAAAATGGATGAAGTGATATTTGAAGAGTTTAAAGGAACTGGAAATATGGAACTTCAACTCGACAGAAAACTCTCCAATAAGCGAGTGTACCCTGCAATTGACGTGCCTGCGTCTGGTACAAGAAGGGAAGATCTATTAATGGACAAAGATGAGTTAAGTCGTGTTTGGATCCTGCGCAAGTTCATGTCAGATATGAATAGTAACGAAGCGATGGAATTCTTACTTAGCAAAATGAAAGGTACGGCCAATAATGACGAATTTTTGGTGAGCATGAACGGCTAGCTTAAGGAAAATTTTCGTCTTCAAGCTGGAGAAATAGTAGCCAGATCTTTGGGGGTCTGGCTATTTTTTTTGACCTACCAGCAAATAAACAATTATTGATCATGAAGAAAGTATTGTTTCCGCTCCTATCTGCAGGTTTGCTCCTTTTCTCTTGTGGAACGGATGAAAATGATTCTGAGAACATTGCCCTAACCGCCGAACAGGCCTCCTTGGAGATGGAGTCCATCGCATCACAAGCCAATGTAGATGTGATCGCTCTCGTAGAGTCCGTTGGCACCACAGCCCTCCTAGATCTGGTAAATCTCCTTGATGAAAGTGACTTCTCAGGAAGAAAAACAAAAAGCGAAAATGTAAAAGCGCAGATTAGTTACTTGTTTCAGCGATTTGTAGCCGGGCCATCTTCCAGAGTCTCCGATGATGAGCCTACTTCTTTTGATGAAATCGCAGGTCTTTACGAATGGAATTTCGATACCGAATCTTTTGATGAATCCACTTCCGACATTTTTATTATGCGATTTCCCACGGAGGGGTCAAACGTAAATAACGCGGAATTTGAAATTTCAGAATTAACCTTTACCACCATTGTAGAGGAATATGATGGTTTTATTGATGAATATGAAATACCTACCAATATCCAAGCAAAACTTACTGTCGACACGGAAGAGGTGATTTCACTTGATTTTGATGTAAGCTGGACAGCTGACGGCATGCCAGAACTTGCAGACATTACGCTCGTAGCTGTTCCATTTTCATACACCATTGGGTTTGATAACCTAGGATCAACATCATCCTCTTTATTGTCCTCACTGAAGCTTAATAACAATGAAATCCTGGGGATAGATGTAGACGTCACTTTCGATTCCGAGGATAAAGCTGAGCCAAGTTTTATAGAAGGATCAGTCCTTTACTACAATATGAGAGTGGCCGGAGATGTGCATGTACCTTCAGATCAAGAAGTAGCGTCAGCATCCTATGATGTTAATGACTTCATCGATCTCATTGTGGAAATAGATGGCAGCAAAATTGGAGACATCATATTTATCGGTGATGATGAAGTTCCCTACATCCAGTACGAGGATGGCTCTACTGAAGAGCTAGAATTACTTTTCGAGGCAGCTGTTGCCGAGATCGAGAATCTGATTGAGGATACGGAATAAAAGCAATCTTAATCTACTGAAAAGAGCCAATTCGTTTACCAACGAATTGGCTCTTTCTATTTTACTCCAATTTGCGCCAAGAAGTCAGAAAGCATCTTAAAACTTCACGTTTCTAAGTCTATCCTCATCGAGAATTTCTATTTCACTACCATTTACTTGAATCAACCCATCCTTTTTAAACTCGGAGAGCACCCGAATCACAGACTCAGTTGCAGTGCCTACCATACTCGCCAAATCCGCTCTCGCCACATCAAAAGAAATGTTGTGACCATTTTCCTTCCCATAGGCTTCTGATAGTTTTACCAAGGAATCAGCACTCCTCTTGCGTACGGTATTGTAGGCTATTTCCATGAGCTCATGTTCTCGATCAATCAGGTCTTTTGCGAGCATTTTTATAAACCTGGATGATACTTCACGATTTCCAAAAATGAGTTTTTGGAAATCATCTCTGGGAATCAAAAGAAGCTCTGTCTCTTCGAGCGACTGGGCAAACTCTGTCCTTGGCAGATCTTGAATCATAGAAATCTCACCGAGAAAGTCTCCCTCTTTCAGGACATTGTTTATGAATTCTTTGCCGTCACTATTGATGTGAAAAGTCTTCACTTTACCTCTGATGATTTTATAGAGGTATGACCCATAATCACCTTCCCGATAGATAATGTCTTTCTTTTCGAACAACCTGGTTTTCCGATCCTTTTCCAGGTCTTCAATTGAGTGGTACTTTTCTGCGGCTCTGGATAGCTCGTTTAGGCCACTTGCCTCAGATAGCCTTTTATATTTTTTTAAACGCCTTTCGATTGCCTCAAGCAGATCAATTTCCTCAAACGGCTTAGAAATATAGTCGTCTGCTCCCATTCTCATTCCTTTCCGGAAGTCTTGTTTTTCAGCTTTTGCAGTAAGGAAAATAAAGGGCAGTGAGGCGGTCTCAGGATTTTTAGAAAGAAGATATAGAACTTCATAGCCATCCATGACAGGCATCATAATATCACACAAAATCAAATCTGGTCTCGTCTTCAGCGCCTTCTGGACGCCCTCTTTACCATCCGCAGCATCTTCTACATGATAATTAGAAAGCTCCAGGAGTTCCACTATGTTCTCCCTCACCTCTTCTTGATCCTCAATAACTAAAATTCTATCAGCCATTGTCAAATGCTATTTTGGAAGCTCAATGGTAAATGTGCTTCCCTTTCCAACCTCACTTTCAAATGTAATATCACCTTGCAATAATTCGATATACTTTTTTACAATGCTCAAGCCCAGTCCTGTGCCGTTGATATTGGTCACGTTTTCGGCTCTATGAAACCGCTCAAAAAGTTGATCTTGATCCTTTAAGGGGATTCCTATACCATAATCCTTTACCACAATATACACCTTTCGCTCCTCATAGAGCCTGATCTCAATAGTGCCATTTGGCATGGAGTACTTAATCGCATTAGAGACAATGTTTAGTAGAATATTCTTCAATATGTGTGCATCGGAAACTAATAAAATATCATCGCACTCAACCTGAATATTTTGTTTTTCCTGCATCATACCTTGCAGCTCATCCACTACTTCATCGATCAGTGCCTTCAGCTTTACTTCCGCCAAGATCACTTTTTGGGCTCCACTTTCAAGCTTTTCCAGCGATAAAAAGTCATTCAAAATATTCGTAAGATTCTGCACACTGCCTTTAATCCGATTTACATGTTTTTCTTTCGCCTCTTCATTATCCGTGTATCGGAGTATCAAATTTGCGGATGATAGAATGGTAGTCAAAGGGGTTCTAAACTCGTGGCTAGCCATGGATACAAATCGAGATTTCATTTCGCCAAGTTGACGCTCTCTTTTTAAGGAGTTAAGTATCTCTTGCTCTGCACGCTTTAAATCTTCCAAACTTTCCTTCAGTGCTGATTCGGCAAGTTTTCGCTCCTGAATTTGGCTTTGTAGACCCAGGTTCATGTGCTCAAGCTCGCTAGTGCGCTCGCGCACTTTACGCTCAAGCCTTTCCGTATATTCCTTAAGCTTCAAACGCTGCTCTTCAAGCTCTTTTTCATTCCTTTTGCGAATGGTAATGTCCGTAACAAATGCAACTACTAAGGTTTGATTTTCATGCGTGATATAGCTAAGACTGATTTCTAAGGGAAAAGTGTCACCACCTTTTTTTAGCCCTTCCAGATCTCTTCCAGCTCCCATTTGCCTGGGACTTGGCTGAGATACATACTTTTCTCTGTATTTGATATGACGTACCCTTTGCGATTGAGGGATGAGGATTTCTACCGATTTGCCAATAATCTCTTCTTCGGTGTATCCAAAAATTTCTACAGCCCTGGGGTTGAGTGCAGCTACTTTACCATCTTTCTCAAAAAACAAAATACCTTCTCCAGAGCTGTAAAAGAGCTTATTTAAAAGATCGAGTCCTTTGTCTGACATGAGATAATCGCTATTAATTTTCATTGCGAAGCTCTCTTTTTAAAGGTTTCCAATTTATGATGAACGTAATGGTCATTTGTGATTGATTTCGCTTTTGCTATTGACAAAGTTCAAACTACCAACTGACAGAAATCAGCTTATTAAAATTAACAGGGATCTAGTTTTGACTTTCAATATAAGAAATAGACTTCCTTGATTAATCAAATTCTCATTCCCACTGACTTTTCTCCTGCTGCCTGGCAAGCTACCAAGCTTGGGATGGAATTGGCAAGTGAAAATGGCTCGACGCTCAGCATTCTACATATTGTCCCCATTGTGTCGCGCTATTTACATGACAAGACGCTACCGCATCTACCAGAAAAGATTGAAGAAATAAAGTCTAAAATGAATGAACTATCAAAAGAACTGGTAGAGGAAACTTCCTTGAAAGTTGAAAATGTGGTTTTGCCCGGCAGAGTAGCCCAAACAATGCTAGACTTTGTGAGAAAAAACAACTTTGATCTGGTGATCTTGGGAGTAAATAGTCATGGAGGCGGAAACGATTTAGGAAGCCACTCTACGTTAATGATTGAACGGTGTAACGTTCCGGTCTTAGTGGTTCCGAATACGGCAAAATCTAATGGAGCCATCGCTAGCTGAGGTACAAGTCTGTCACCACTGCCAAGATCCTTGTGACGAATCTATCTGCACCGATTCTAAATATTTCTGCTGCTATGGCTGCAAGGCAATTGATGAGATTTTAAATGAGGCCGATCTAAAGTCTTTCTATCGGGAGACTTCTGAACAGAATAAGTCTATCTCTCAAATAAGTGCAGAAAGGAAGTATGCATTCTTGGAGAACCAAGATGTTACTAAACAACTGCTTTCCTTTTCAGATGAAGAAGTACATGTAGTATCTTTCTCTTTACCCAAGATACACTGCAGTTCATGCATCTACTTACTAGAACAGTTACCGCTAATTGATGAAGCGATACTGAGGTCTCAGGTCCATTTTACAAAGAAAGAGATCACAGTAACTTTCAATAATCTCATTTCATTAAAACGGCTTGCGGTGCTGCTTTCACAGCTTGGATACCCGCCTGCTATATCTCTGGAGACCCTCGACAAAACCAAAAAACACGTTGAAAAATCGAGGATAGGTTCAAAAATTGCGGTGGTCGGATTCTGCTTCGGCAATAGCATGCTCATGAGTATGCCAGAGTACCTCGATAGGCAGCTCTTACTGACAGAAGACTTTGAGAGGCTCTTTGGCTGGATCAATCTTCTCCTGTCTTTCCCTGTATTGCTGTACCCAGCCAGCGATTTTTTTAAAAATGCATGGGTTGGTCTTAAATATGGAACACTGAATATTGATGTCCCAATTTCGCTAGGTATTTTAACTCTGTTTGCCAGAAGTGCCTTTGAGGTAATAGGCCATTCCGGCATTGGTTACGTTGATTCACTCTCCGGATTGGTTTTTTTTCTACTGATTGGAAAATGGTATCAGGGAAAAATATATCAGGCACTGTCCTTTGAGCGTGACTACACTTCCTATTTTCCAATATCTGTTGCTTGCAAAATAGACGGAGCAGAGCACCAGCGCCCGCTCAAAGAGCTAAGAAAAGGAGACCTGGTAGTGATCCACAATGATGAGCTTATTCCCGCGGACGGAATACTGCGGTCTGGCACAGCAAATATTGACTACAGCTTTGTGACAGGAGAATCAACTCCTGTGACCAGAAAAAAGGGTAACTGGATCTACGCCGGAGGCCGGCAAAAAGGTGGACAGCTTGAAATAGAACTCAAAAAAACGGTAGATAGCAGCCAACTAACCCAGCTGTGGAACCAAGATGTCTTCAAAAAGAAAAGCGCGCAGCTACAGACCAAAATTGACAAGATTAGTAGCTATTTCACTTTATGTATCTTGACCATTGCGACGCTCACTGGTATCTACTGGTGGTTTGTAGATGCTGAGGTTGTTTGGGATGCTACTTCAGCGGTACTGATTGTGGCATGTCCTTGCGCCTTGGCTCTGGTTTTACCATTTGCTTACGGACACGCACTTAGAATACTTGGTAAAAAGGGGTTTTTTCTAAAAAGTGCAGAAGTTGTAGAAGCGTTGAGCAAAATCGATACAATTATTTTTGACAAAACAGGCACTCTCACCGAAAACGGCATAGTAGCAAAATACCAGGGCAGCGATTTAAGTAAGAGGGACTTGCAACGCTTGAAAGCTGTGTTGCGTAACTCTGCTCATCCTTTAAGTAGAATTATCAATGATCAATTGCCTGATGTAAATAAGCTGCCAATCAGCCTTTTTAAGGAGGAGATTGGATCCGGAATCTCAGCACAGGTAGAGGGTGTAGAAGTACGGATAGGCTCCGAATCTCACGTAGGACTATCTGCTGTAGATCACGAAACAAAAGAAACTACGGTCTTTGTAAGCATCGGAAATCAAAAAGGATCCTTCAAGATTAAATCAACGTACAGGAAAGGGATATTCCACACCCTAGAAAAACTTGGCGAAAAATATCGCTTAGCCCTTCTTTCTGGGGATCGTAATGGTGAGCAGAGTACACTGAAAAAATACTTTGATGAACTACTCTTCAGGCAGAAACCGATTGATAAACTGGAATTTGTAGAAAAACAAGGATCAAATGTACTGATGGTGGGAGATGGTCTTAATGATGCTGGTGCACTTAAAAAGGCAGCAGTCGGTTTAGCTGTTTCTGAAGATATTCATCAATTCTCACCAGCTTGTGATGCCATTTTAAGTTCTAAGCACATCACCTCGCTAGCCAGTGCTTTGAAGTTTACAAAAAGAGTTTCTGCTATCGTGATTATCGCCTTTACAGTATCCTTTTTATACAACATTATTGGGCTCTCGTTCGCAATTACGGGTAATCTTACACCGCTAGTCTCAGCGATTTTAATGCCGGTCAGTTCAGCTACGATAGTACTCTTGGTCACAGGGCTTGTGGTTTACCAAAGCAAGTCAGTGTTTGAAAAGATTTAACAACGTCTTTATAAAGTACTTGCCAAGGCACAGTACAAATTGACCGAGTAAACCCACCATTGCGGTTTTTTGGAGGCTTGGTAAAAATAATGCAAGACTTGACAATCCTCATTGTGGCACCAGAATAAAGTAGGCTTCATCGGTTGCCCTTCGCCAGGTTCTAGTAATATTCTGATAAAAATCAGTTCCAAACCTGATGATGTACATTCTCCAAACTGAAAAAGCAGGCAATTTTTGGAGGAATGATCGAAAGCAGCATAATTCAAGATTTAATCATCGTAGAACTCAGAGATGAAATCACTCCGCTGAAAATCCGGGAGAAAATCAGTGCATCAACCGATTTGATACGTGAAAACTTACAGCAGCTATATCCAGCGTCTACCCTAGTACTTTCTACCTGTCATAGGTTCACAATCGTAGGTAATGGTTTACTAGCGTCTTCAATCGTCACTGAGCTTCGACGTATTGCTCCGGAGCTAGATATCAACCACTATTCTGTGCTCGGCCATGAGGTAGCTCCTCGACACCTTTTTTGCATCGCAGCAGGACTCAACTCCAAAACGATCGGGGAGCATGAAATTCTTGGGCAAATCAGAAAAGCATATTCCAATACTAAGTGCCTTCAGACCCAACTTCATGAACTAATGAAACGCGCCATCTACACGGGCAAACGCATTAGAACTGAAACCCTGATATCCAGAAACTCCACCTCTCTTTCCGGTTTGGTTACAGAACGCATAAAGGCTCACTTTTCTGAGATGGAAGACGTACGTATTCTGATATATGGAACGGGAGAAATGGCACGTCTGGTTGTTCGGATTCTTCAGCCCCTGGGTGTAAAATCCCTAGATATTGCAAGTACGGACCTAAGAAGAGCATCCGCTCTTTGTAAAAGGCCTAACCAGCATCCTACTACAAGAGGCCAAGCACAAAGTGAACTACAGAAATATCAAGTAATAATTGGTGCCACTTCTACTCCAAGTGTACTACTTAAAGAGGGCGATCTTGTTCAAACAGGTTCAGGAAAACTGCTGATCGATTTAGGGATGCCAAGAAATTTTAATGTGAAAAGTACCATCGGCATATGGCAATACAACTTAGAAACCCTTTGTAAAGCTGCTGAATCATCTATAAAAAAGAGGAGCTGCGAGATAGATCGTGTACTTGACATCATTTCTGAAGAAGAACTTGAATTTGAAAAGTGGGTAGCATTTAGGCGTTTTGTCCCGTGGATCACCAAAATCAAGGAGGATCTAGCAAGATATGAAGCCAAGCTTCTGACGAAAATGGAATATGACCTTGCAGGTGGGTGCTCCAGGCAAAGGGGGTTACTGACTTACAAAATCAAGGGAAATATTCAGACACATTTTTCTTTAGCAATTACAGTTTTTAAATCAGGAATAGACAATGCAATGATCTCCACCTACCTGCAGGATATATTGAGAAAAATGGAGAGTAGAACCAAAAAAATTCTACTTGAAGGTGATGTACCAAGCCCAAAATTCCATGAAGGAAGCCCCCATGAGGAACTCCTTGGTGCATAAAGATTGACTCACCTGTGTTCTGGTTATCAACTTATCGCTTTTCAAACAGTCAGGTTTTGCCTTTGCAGGCCAATCCAAAGTCATGGTCACCAATCAGACTTACCACACTGGAGTGGAGATGACAAAAGTCACTTTGAAAAATGAGTTCAGTCATGATCAAATTTTGGCAGTGCAGGTAACCTTGCTATATATATTATGAGTGTCATTTACATACTAATAGGATGCAGCCTGGTACTTGCCAGCAGTTTTTTGGTCGCCTTTTTATGGGCCTCAAAGAACGGACAGTTTGAAGATGACTACACGCCTTCCGTGAGAATGCTATTTGATAACGAAAGAAAGATCGGTGATAAGCGAAAGCTTAATCAAACAAGCACACCTCCTCTAAGGAAGAATCATTCAAATTTAAAATCAAACTAAAATGTTTGAAGCGCAAAATGAATCACAGTCTCAAAGCCTCACAATAGAGGACCACCCTGCGAAAAATGAGAAATCTGCAGGTTTAGAGACTTTTAGCTACGACAACAAAACCGTAAGAAATTTTCTCATCGCCACTACCGTATTTGGCGTGGTTGGGATGTCTGTAGGGTTATTGGTAGCGATCCAGTTTGTGTTTCCTGAAGCTAATTTTGGTCTACAGTATACCACTTTCGGCAGGGTGAGACCTTTGCATACCAATGCCGTCATTTTTGCATTTGTCGGGAATGGAATCTTCGCTGGAGTGTACTACTCCTTGCAGCGCTTATGTAAAACGAGGATGTTCAGCGACACCTTAAGCAAGATCCACTTTTGGGGGTGGCAGATCATCATTTTATCAGCAGCTATCACCCTTCCGCTAGGCTTAACAAGCGGTAAAGAATACGCAGAATTAGAATGGCCTATTGATATCGCAATAGCACTGATTTGGGTGGTCTTTGGCGTAAATATGTTTGGGACCATCCTTAAGAGGAGAGAAAGGCATCTGTATGTGGCAATCTGGTTTTACATAGCCACATTCGTCACGGTTGCCATGCTCCACATAGTAAACTCTTTTGAACTACCCATTAGCTTTATGAAGAGCTACTCATGGTACGCCGGTGTTCAGGATGCGCTCGTACAATGGTGGTACGGACACAATGCAGTTGCATTTTTTCTAACTACCCCCTACTTAGGATTGATGTACTATTTCATTCCCAAGGCATCAGGAAGACCCATCTACTCCTACAGGCTTTCAATCATACACTTCTGGGCACTTATTTTCATCTATATCTGGGCCGGACCACATCATTTGTTATACAGCGCATTGCCTGATTGGGCTCAAGCACTCGGAGTTGTCTTTTCTGTAATGCTGATTCTCCCCAGCTGGGGTGGTATGCTCAATGGTTTACTCACACTGCGAGGTGCGTGGGATAAGGTTCGTGAAAGTGCCATCCTAAAATTTATGGTGGTGGCCATCACCTGCTACGGAATGGCGACCTTCGAAGGCCCGATGCTGTCTCTCAAGAACGTAAATGCTATTGGCCACTTTACAGATTGGATCATAGGACATGTACACATTGGAGGGTTAGGTTGGAATGGATTCCTGACGTTTGCCATGCTATACTACTTGATCCCCAAGCTCTACGGGAACAAGCTTCACTCAGAAAAACTAGCAAATGTTCATTTCTGGATCGGTACGTTAGGTATTGTCTTTTATGCCATCCCGATGTACTGGGCTGGATTTACACAGGCGCTCATGTGGAAAGACTTTAATCCTGATGGCACGCTGGTCTACAGCAACTTCCTGGAGACTGTCACCCAAATTATCCCTATGTATGCCCTGAGGGCGTTTGGCGGATTGCTGTTCTTGATAGGTGTCTTTGTGATGGTCTACAATTTGGTAAAAACAGCAAGAGCCGGTGCCTTTAAGGCAGAAACTCAAGCGCAGGCAGCACCGCTAACCACAGGCTATCAGGCGCCCAGGAATGAACATTGGCACAGAAGAATATTCGAATGGAGACCTGTGAATTTGCTCGTATGGAGTCTGGTCATGGTAGCCATTGGAGGAGTGATCGAAATAGTACCCACATTTTTGATACAATCAAATGTTCCCACCATTTCGACAGTGAAACCTTACACTTCGCTGGAACTAAACGGAAGGGATATCTACGTTCGTGAGGGCTGCTACACCTGCCACTCCCAGATGATTAGACCTTTTAGGGATGAGGTAATAAGGTATGACCCTGCAGATCTTGAGTACTCAAAAGCAGGAGAGTTCATCTACGATCATCCTTTTCAGTGGGGATCAAAACGGACTGGACCTGACCTGCATCGAGTAGGAAAAAAGTACCCTGATAGTTGGCACTACTACCACATGCTACAGCCCACAAGTATGTCTCCTGGTTCCATTATGCCGCCCTATCCCTGGCTTTTTGAACAGGATTGGGACAAAGAGATACTACCAAAAAAAATCAGGGCAATGCAAACGCTGGGCGTACCCTATCCTGAAGGGTTTGATTTAGAGACGATTGCAGACGCAGAAGCGCAGGCTAAGCGTATAGCTGAGGGGCTCAGGAAGGATGAGATTGAGGTCTCTCCTGACAAGGAGATCATTGCATTGATCGCCTACCTGCAGCGACTAGGTACTGATATCAAGAATATAGATGAAGTAGCACAAGTAAATAAAGACTGACTATGCTAAAATTTATTAAACATCACATGGAGACGATTTCCGGTATTGAAATCTATCCGATCATCTCGTTTCTGATTTTCTTCATCTTCTTCTTTGCTCTGATTTTTTATGTAGTAAGGGTAGATAAAAAAGTATTCAGCGACATATCTAAGATTCCTTTGGAGGACAAAACAACGGATCATGAAGAAGTGTAAGCCCACCCTATTTGCCTTCTACATTGCTGCTCCTCTGCTATCTCTAGGACAGCAGGATAAGTCGCCCTCTTTTCTGGATCAGTATCAGATGGAGATTCTACTGGGACTCACGATAGTGGTAGCTGTTGTGCTCATCATTGCAATGTTTACGCTGGTAATCGCAATGAAAACCATTCTAAAGTCTCAGCAACCGGCTGAAGAAAAGGTAGCGGTACAGGAGAAAGAGACGGCCAACAAAACAGAATTCTGGAATACAATTTGGAACAAAGTGAATGCATCAGTGCCTGTAGCAAAAGAGGCAGCAATCGCTACAGACCATGAATATGATGGGATAAAAGAGCTTGATAACAGACTTCCGCCGTGGTGGCTGTATGGATTTTACGCCTCCATCGTTTTCGGAGTGATTTATCTGTTCAATTTCTATTTTTTGGATATGCCTACGCAGCAAGAAGAGTTCATTTCAGAAATGGAGCAAGCAAAAGCAGACGTGCAAGTTTATCTCGCTTCGCTAGACAATCTAATAGATGAAAATAATGTGGTTCTTACTACTTCAACTCTTGACTTAGACGCGGGAAAAGCAATTTTTGAACAAAACTGTGTAGTATGCCACGCAGCAGATGGTGGCGGGGGCGTTGGACCCAACCTGACCGATCAGTACTGGCTGCACGGAGGAGATATGTCTGGCATATTCAAAACAGTGAAATATGGTGTGCCAGCAAAAGGAATGATTGCCTGGGAGACACAGCTATCGCCCAAAAAAATGCAACAGGTCTCTAGCTATATCTACATGATGGAGGGAACAACACCCGTAAACCCAAAAGAACCTCAAGGTGAGTTTTTTGAAAGGTCAAATACCACAAATGAAGCGGCGGTAGAGGAAGACAGTTCGGAAAAAGAACTATCGCTTCACGAAAGCAAATAAAGCGGAAGAGAAGAATGGAGGCAGCTGAGGCTATACAGGATATAACGGAAGAAAAGAAAACGTTTCGTGATCATCTATCCACTGTAGATGGAAAGGGAAAAAGGGTTTGGCTTTACCCGAAAAAACCCAGCGGTAAACTTACCAGCTATCGCTACCTGGTAAGCTATTTACTCATGGCTTTTCTACTAGGGGCACCATTCATCAAAATAGACGGTCAACCCCTGCTCTTGTTCAACTTTTTCGAGCGGAAATTTATCATTCTGGGACAGGTTTTTTGGCCACAAGATTTCTTTCTGTTTGTGGTTGGCTTTATTACCTCTATCGTATTCATTATACTCTTCACGGTAGCATTTGGGAGAATTTTTTGCGGATGGGTCTGCCCTCAGACCATCTTTATGGAGGGTGTATTTCGAAGGATTGAATACTGGTTAGAAGGGGATTCTGGTGCACAGAAGCGCCTTGATAAGCAACCCTGGACGGTAGAAAAAATCAGAAAAAAGGGGCTAAAACACCTGATCTTTATTGCGATTAGCGCCCTCATCATGCATACGTTCATTTCGTACTTAATTGGGGTAGACGCGCTGTGGGAAATGATACGGCAAGGTCCACTGGAAAATATACCGGGCTTTATCGCAATGCTGGTATTCACAGGGCTGTTTTATGGTGTATTCAGCAAGATGCGAGAACAAGTATGCACCACCATCTGTCCTTATGGAAGGCTGCAGGGTGTTTTGCTTGATCGCCAAAGTATTGTGGTAGCATATGATCATCTAAGGGGAGAAAATAGGGCCAAATTCAGGAAAAATCAGGACCGAGATGTGCTAGGTCTTGGCGACTGCATAGACTGCAAATTATGTGTCAATGTGTGTCCCATGGGGATTGATATCCGCAACGGTACCCAGCTTGAGTGTGTAAACTGTACCGCCTGTATTGATGCCTGCAATGGCATTATGGACCGAATCGGCAAGCCCAAAGGACTTGTTCGGTACGCATCAGAGGCATCCATTGCCGAGAACAAACCTTTTCAATTTACAACACGGATGAGGGCCTATTCAGCAGTACTATCCGCATTGATCTGTGTGCTTGTGGTCCTGCTAGTGATTCGCACCGATTTTGAGACAACAATCGTGAGAACTCCTGGAATGCTATTTCAGAAGCGTGAAAACGGGGACATTAGCAACCTGTACCAACTCAGCATGGTGAATAAAACAAATGAGGCAGCAGCTGTCAGGCTGGAATTGCTGGAGCCCAAAGGAAAATTGGAAATGATAGGTACTGCGCTAGACCTAAAAAGTCAAGGCAAAGCAGAAGGGGCTTTCTTCGTGGTAATACCTTCGGAAAACCTCAGCAGGATGAGCGAGAAAATCAAAATCGGGATTTTCTCCGGTTCAGAGCAGATTGAAACAATCAACACCAATTTTCTGGGACCTAGTCAATAGATAAACGGTAAGCAAAAAAGACGAATCATGAATTGGGGAAATAAAATAGCACTGGTATTTGTATGCTTTGCTTCCTTTATTGGATACATGGTAGTGAGGGCCTTTAAAGAAGATTTTGACTTAGTGGCAGAAGACTACTATGCCAGAGAAATTCAATACGAAAGCAAACTATTGAAGCTTGCAAACACCCAATCGAAAGGGAAAAAAGTGGATATAAGTCAAACGAAGGACCAGGTTGTCCTTAAATTCTCCAACGCTACAGCAAATGGGACCATTCAGTTTTATCACCCTTCTAGAAAGATGTTTGATAAGACCTATGAAATACAGCTTCAAAATAGCATGCAGCTTATTCCTAAGTCTGCGCTTGTGTCAGGACACTATCGAATAAATGTAAGCTGGGAAGTTGGCGATCAGGAATATCTTCAGGAATCCAAAATTTTCATCCGTTGATTGGTGCTTTCGTAGTTGGATTGGTCGGAAGCTTACACTGTGTTGGTATGTGTGGTCCTGTAATGATTGCATTCAACCCAAGAGCAAAAGCGCGGGGGCTACTACTGTACCATGGAGGAAGATTGCTCAGCTATCTGCTGATCGGTTTACTTCTAGGTGGAATCGGATCTTTCCTGTTCCTAGTACAGATTCAGCAGATTTTTTCGCTTTTTTTAGGACTTATCATTCTGCTACTCTATGGTGTCCCCAGCGTACGCAACCGTTTAGAGAAAGCGTACTACAATTCAAAAATGTACCGGTTTCTTAGATCACTTCTTACAGCCAGCTTATCACGAAGGCAGAGGTGGTTTCTTAGTGGAGTAGCAAATGGCTTTTTTCCTTGTGGTTTAGTCTACCTAGCAGCAGCTGGCGCGGTAGCGACTGCCCATATCGGAAACGGGGCTGCTTTTATGTTCACCTTTGGCTTAGGCACACTCCCAGCTCTTCTAATTCTACAACTTACCGGAAACTCACTGATAAACCGATTTCGGTCTCTAGTTCCTAAAGCACTCCATTTTGTTGCTATTATCTCCGGACTCATAATGCTTTACCGAGGTACAGTCATGCAGTTTCCAGATTTTGATAGCAAAGTACGCGAAGAAGCCATCAACCTAATTACTATTTGTGGCTTCTGATAAACATCTCTATTCCAGAGATTTTTTCTCTACTGAGTCAATCAACAAAATCACTCTTAAGTAAAATAACTGACTATGGATTTCCAGATGCTAAACATTTCCGTGCCGCGCTACACCAGCTACCCTACAGTACCTTTTTGGAAAACAGAAGCGTTCGAAAAATCGGAATATGAAAAGTCACTGATCAACGTGTATTGGGAAAGCAGCAGGAACGTAAGCCTCTATATTCATTTACCATTTTGTGAGCGCTTATGTACATACTGTGCATGCAATACAAGAATCACGAAGAACCACAAACTGGAGCTGCCCTACGTCAACTATTTGCTTAAGGAATGGGCACTCTATCTAGATAAACTCCCGGAAAAGCCGACAGTCAAAGAAATACACTTAGGAGGAGGGACTCCTACATTCTTTGCACCCGAAAATCTGGAAAAACTTATTGAAGGTATCCTGAAATCAGGAGTAGTTGCTTCAGTACCACAATTCAGTTTTGAAGGGCATCCAGCAAACACTACAGCTAGTCATTTACATACGCTGAGAAAAATGGGCTTTAATCGGGTGAGCTATGGAATTCAAGACTTTGATATTCAGGTGCAAAAGCTAATCAATCGTATTCAGTCATTCGATCAAGTAAAAGTGGTGACAGAAGAGGCAAGAGCGCTGGGATACGAGTCAGTAAACTATGATTTAATTTATGGCTTGCCTGGACAAACGGAGAAAAGTCTATCAAGCACCATTGAAAAGGTAATCACCTTGAAGCCTGAGCGCATTGCCTACTACAGCTATGCGCATGTCCCTCAATTGAAACCTGCCCAGAAATCATTTGAGCGTCACCTTCCATCGGTGGAAGAAAAGCACACGCTTCGCCAAATAGGAAAAGAAAGACTGTTAAATGCGGGATACCTGGAAATAGGAATGGATCATTTTGTTCTACCAAGCGATGAATTGGTGCGAGCCCAAACAAAAGGAGACCTTCACAGAAATTTTATGGGTTATACTCCTTTTACCAGCAAACTACTGATCGGTCTGGGAGTCAGCGCAATCAGTGATAGTTGGTCCTCTTTTGCCCAGAATGAAAAAACAGTAAATGCCTATTATGCCCAACTAGACCAAGGAAAGCTTCCTATAGCCAGGGGGCATCTCCATACAGCTACAGACCTTTTTATACGCAAGCACATCCTTAACCTGATGTGCAATTTCCACACTACCTGGATGCCTCAAGAGTTTATTCAGTACGGTCTTAGCTTTAATCATGAGCTGCTTGCTCGTTTGGAAGACGCAAATCACATTAGCTACAGTGAGGAGGGCTTGCAGGTAAACTACTCGGGAAGAGAGATTATTCGTATCATATGCTCAGCTTTGGATCCTGATTTTAATCTTGCTGGACAGTCACCCTGTTTCAGCAAATCAATTTGATTTATGACCACAGAAGTAATATGGAGCAGCAGATGGCATAAAGAGATAATATACCTCTGTAAGGTAACAACCGCAACAGTACCTACATAGTACTGCGTTAAGGAGATTAAAATCCAGATGCACGAATGTTTGAAAAAGAGATGATGTCTCGGAACCTGCCGGCAGGCAGGTGGCTGGAGGAGCGGTGAAATGGAGAGAAAAGCACTCTGGCGAATTTGTGCTAGCCTATGTTAGACTCTTTTATTTCTGCTAATCATTTTCATTCCCAACCCGAAAAAAAGTCCAGCTATTAATGCTACTGGCAGACTGTTTAAGAAAATGCTGATATCATATTCAGTAGCTAAAACTAGAGGTAAGATGATATTCAATGAGATGTATAAGAAGCCGCCGAAAAAGAGTCCGTGCTTCCACCAGTCATGTCTTGTGTTTCGTGTCTTCTGTTCAATAGCCTGTTCTCGTTTCTCCTTGTTCCTCTTATTGGCATAAGAAAGAAAAAAGATTGTGACTATTACCTGAGAAACTAAAATTAGAATTAGTCGAAGTAAAACGGAAATCTCCTTTAGAATTACTCCGACAAGAGCTGCAGTTAGTATCGTAGCTGCTGCGAAAATTAATATCTGTCTACTAAAGATTTTTTTTCTGGTCACTAAAGATTGACTCTCACGCCCAGACATGCCGCTGTGGCCTCCAAGGTTATTTCATAACAATAAAAGTAGCTTATCTGTCGGTGCATTCAAAGTATGAGACTGGAACTGCGCCATGCAGATAAAAAACTCCCACGAGAAGGAGAGGATAGAAAGCACTTTCCTTTCTTGACAGTAGATAAGCGAGATGTTTTGCAGGCTCTTGGCAGATAGCTAGTTAAGTCCATGCGACCGTATCGTCTGTTTGATATCGTATTTAACCGTATTGAATCAAAACAATTAGCTTGGATAGGAGAGAGATCATAAGCACTACCGTTAGGATCGTTAGAAACCGTTTGAGTTTGAAGTTCCTTTTTGAAAATCCAAGTAACTAGGAAGATGAGTCCGCTAATTATTCCAAATGCAATTGGTGTGAATGTTAAACTCATCAATATTCCAAGAATTAGCCCCATTCCGTGTGTTCCTGTTGCACCGTAAATGATGCTATATAGCAGAATCATGATTGAAATTCCAGTCCAAAAATTTCTGTATCTTCTAAAGCAATGAAGGTTGGTTTCTTGGTTCATATGTCGTCACAAGCACATGCGCTATACTGCTTTTTAGATGTCGTTCTGTTTTGTTACAAAAGTCGACCCTTTAGGCAATTTAAAGTTCAAATATTTTTTCAATTCTGGAAGAAGTTCGACTACATGCTGATAAGTTAGTAGTTTAACGTTTAGAGTTAAAACGGGAATAGGATATTTGTTGAAATTCTGCTGGTTTTGGAGATTTTTGTCAGCAGTTATTAGCACTTCAAATCCTTCGTTAAGCATCAATTTTAAAAGTTCACCGTTCTTTTTTCCGTCCCAGTTCATCTCTCGAACAGTGTAAACTTCGAATTCAGAAAGGTCGTTTTTAAGTTTTCTTGGAATGTTTTCGTCAAGAAGCAGTTTCATAGAGTTGCTTGAAGTTGGCAGCCGAAACTACTTTTCCAGCCAGTTCTAGCAATCTAACCGCTTGTTCTTTAGTTACAGAAGGGAAGTCATCTAAAAATTCTTCTAGTGAAATCCCACTTTCGAGATGGTCGAAAAGTGATTCAACTGGTACTCTCGTTCCAGAAAAAACAGGAGTCCCTCCAAGAATGTCAGGATCAATATTGATTACATCTATTCCCATATCTAAATTTACGAATATTGAGTCAATCTGTTCTACGAGGCTCAGTGACATCTGACGCCAAGCTAAAATGAGTATACACCCCTATTTCTAAAAGTACCGAAGTTGATGTTTCGCATTGTCTTTTCAGGTAGCTCAGTTCGAATACCCGCCTAACAGACGGCATGTTCATTTTAGTTTTTACTAGTCGCTGTTCATTCCTTTTGTGTGTAAATTTTTAGATTCACCATTATTGGTTTGGTAAACCTTACAGATGTCTTAATCCAGTTACTATCAACAAACAATCGTTCAAAACTCATCAATTTTTCAGAGCCCTCTGTTATGTAAATAAATGGATTTACAGAATACGATTCTTTTCTATTCTCAAAAATTTTGTTCGTAACAACTCTTTTAAGCACCAAGTAGAAATCCTCCTGAGGAAAAGTTACAGGGTTATTAAAATTGAATATCATACTTTTCTGTTTGCCCAAAGACGATGCATCCATTTCTAAGAGTTCGCTAATTACTTGGCTACCCAGCCCTCCTTCTTTAGTAGACTTATATAATTGAATTAATACTAAGCCTTCACTTGGGTACTCCTTTCTGATTTTAATAGGAATTTCTATTCTCACTATTTTAGAATTGGTTTCATTTCCACTGATTGGAAAAGCATACTCGCTATTCATTGCTACTCCAAATTGTTTGTTTTTTTTATTGTTGTAGGCAATTGTTACTAATGGTTCATCTCCGATTGAGACTATAACCTCATCTAAAAATTGTATTTTAGGTTGAAGATAAATCGTGTCATCAATGGTAGAAGTTTTGAGAGAGCTGTACGACAAGTGTCTGATTTCTAGAGAATCTTTATCTGTAATAGACAGTTCGAAAGAGCCCTCATTGTCTGAGTATGTAAACGAGCCATCGCTGATATTCAATATACTTGCGTAGGGAATTGGATGATTTGTTCTTTCATCAATAAGAGTACACTTAGTTTTTTGTGCAGTTAAACATCGACAATGCACTACAAGTAATATTATAAGTAGTGTTTTATGAAATGTCATGTAAAAGAAATTAGAGGGTCTTTCTTAATTATGTTTTAATTAGAAAGTTCCCCCCAATGTTACAATAGTCTAACAAGCGTCTACTTCAGTCCAAGAATCTCCAACCTTAATCCAAAAGATTGTAAATGTTTTAGTTGTAACCTGTGCTCCTAAAACACATGGACCAACTTCCTTTTTAGTTCCGATTCCCAAGAATCGTGCCTCTTGAACATCTTCAGATTGCGTTGAGGTAGTTGCATCAATTGCAAAAGCCGCAATGAACAAGATAAGCATTGTAATTACGTTTCGAACGTTTCGGTCTTTTTTTAAAACAAACATAGTTATAGTATTAAATTTAAAATAGTGCCTACTTTCGGTGGTTTAGGTGGCTGTTTCGGCATTTTCCACCGTAAATAGATCATTTTTGCGTTCGGAAAGAATCAGTTTTGTTTTTGTCACTAGCCCTTAAAGAGGGCTACTTGAACTGAGCTTTGCTACTCACACCAATGACTACCATCAGTAAGACAACAAGCATTAGTACGCATTGGTCACCTTTCAAATATACCCATTGCACCATTAAGTACAAGGGACTTCTGACCCCCTCCACCTTCTTACTGCTCACGTGAGTATAAATCTCTGTGGTTTGGCACTCGTTTTCTTAAAAGCCTCTGGATGTAGCGGAAGTTGGTCCCGTTTTCCAGCAAATGCATAGCATAGCTGTGCCGTGGCGTATAAGGATGCATAAACTTCCGAATCCCAGTGATGAAAGTCATTTCTAAAGCTGCTTAATCTCATTTATCCAGAGCTAAGTCTTTCCGAGCTTGCTACCAATAAAAAGATAGCTAAAGGAAATCCAAAGTCTAGTTAATCTTCATCTTCAAAGTATAGCTGAACTAAATGGAGTCTTCTAGCTGATAAAAAGAGAATTGTCATGAAAAATATTCTAGTTCCTGTAGATTTTTCCGAAGTAAGCGAGGCAGCAGCGCAGTTTGCGATAGACCTGGCAAAAAAGAAGAAAGCAAGCATTACTTTGCTCAATAGCACTCCGATGAGCTTTGTTGGGGACTACCCATTCCCTACTTACAGCGGCGCTGATGTATGGAGGGATGAGGTAATTACATCCATCATAAATCAGATGGCACGTATGATAGAAGACCTTGAAACGGAGAGTATTCAAATCCAAAGCAAAGTCAGTTCACTTGGACTTGTTCCTGCTATTCTGGATCAAATCAAAAAGGAGGAAGTAGATCTCGTAGTTATGGGGACAAACGGCGCCAGCGGCTTAGACGAATTTCTGATTGGCTCCAATACAGAAAAGGTGGTGAGACAAGTTCACTGCCCAGTAATTTCAGTTCCAAGTTCTACATCCGTTGATGACATAAATAAAATCTTGATCCCTATTGATCTGCGTGAGATAAGAAGCTCCTTTTTACTAGAGATAGCTGGTCTTCAAGACTTTTTCAATTGTGAACTGGAATTCCTTTGGGTGAAAACGCCACATAATGTCGAAAATGAGGAAAAAGTAACGCAAGAGCTTTCATTGATTTTTAAAAAGCATGGGATAGAAGACTATAGATTCATCATAGTAAGGAGTGTCTTTCCTGGGGACGGCATACTTATGGAGACAGATGCATCAGGAGCAAACATGGTGGCAATGGCCACACACGCCAGGAGAGGTATTTCGCATTGGCTTTCTGGCAGCTTATCGGAAGACACAATCAACCACGTCCATGTGCCGGTATGGACCTTCAAAATAAACCGCAATGAAGAAGTAATCGCGTTAAAATCCAGCGAAGCGGTAGGTGATATTCCAGCCTACCGGAAAATTGAACCCATGGTTTATCAATAAAAACACTCGTATGAAAAGAATTTTGGTTCCTGTAGACTTCTCAGAAACATCGATTTACGCTGCGAAATTTGCTGCGGAATTTTCACAGCTCGTACAAGGAGAACTGACTTTGTTGCACATTCTTGAAGCACCTAGTATCGGTTTCAAACCTTTAGGCAAAAAGGATCAAGGTGATCTTGCATCACTTTATCATCAAGCATTTATAGAAGGGGTAAATAATAGACTGGAGGAGCTAAAAGAAGAACTTGAACACAAAGGGGCAGAGATAAAAATTTTACTGAAGCAAGGTCACGCCTTTGATTTCATGAAGAAAACCATGGAGGAGGTGGAAACCGACCTTGTGATCATGGGATCTAAAGGTGCTTCCGGCCTCAAAGAAATTTTTATTGGCTCTAACGCCTCCAGAATGGTAAGATATGCTGAGTGCCCGGTCATTGTAATCAAAGAAGAGACTCACCTTTCAGAATTTACCAGTATCGTTTTTGCAACGGATGCATCCATAGAGCAAGACCAGCTTTCTGCAAATGTAAAAACAGTACAAAAGCTGCTCAAGCTAGACCTTCATGTACTTAAAGTAACCACCCCATACAGCTGGCTTGAACCATCGCAGGTGGATGCTCAGCTACAACGCTTTGTAGATCGGAATAGAATGGAAGAGTTTGCAACGCACCAGATAAGTGCCGATTACGTAGATGATGGTGCCATCAAATTTGCCGAACTCAATAATTCAGGTATGATTATCATCGGGACTCACGCAAGAAAAGGGCTAGGGCACTTGATCGGAGGAAGCATTTCAGAGTCTATTGTAAATGAATCTAAAATTCCCATCATGGTTATGAAGCTTTCTTAAGCTAGTGATGGGGGGAGTCTCAGTCCACAAAAGCCTGTAGGTAGGAATAGCGCGAGGTGAGTTTACCCTCGGTAGTTATGGTAGCATTCTTGATGATATTTTGCTTATCCTCTCCCAATAGCTCAGGCAAAACATTATGAAGCAACTCACTACCAAAGCTAGCGGAGGCGTCTCTTGGTAGTTCGCAGGGAAGATTATCTACTGCCATTACAGTGATGTTTCCCTCATCTGACAAAGCTTGCTCAACCACATCGTCACTAGGGTTATAGTCGTAAATCGGTTCTGCAATTGTGCTAGGCTGTTTCGTAGAAGGAATAGACCCTTCTATGTCGCAAGTGATATCAGCGATTACCCTTAAGTCAAAATCATCTTTTACAATGTCTTCCCTTCTGAAAAGTGCCGGAGCAGCAGGATCCCAGAAAGCGCCGGCAATCAGGATATCGGATACTTTAGTGTACTTTAGGAAATCACCACTATATAGCTCTGGGTGCTTATAAAATTCATTGCGCTTAAATTCAGATCCGTCTTTCTTTCTGTGATAATCACGGGTATTGAGTTGTGCAAAAACAGGTGTATCGTAGGCCTTTTCTAAAAAATCATGAGCTGTCACTTGCCGAATACCAGCGCCTAATAGCACTTCCATGGCTCCTCGCGAAACCCTGCCTCCGCCGGTTAAAGCAATTTTAATAGGAGGCAGCTTTATCTTTTGGTATTGAAGTTTTAAATCTTCGTAATCAAAGCATTGGTGTGCCCGCTTGATTTCGTAAAGATTGTAACGCTGGCCGTAAGTCCAAAGCGCATTGTATGCCCCCACTATTCCTGCCCACCGACCAAATGCGATAATGCGGTTTCCCCGGTCATTGGTCAAGGTTTCCCAGTCGATCAGTGTGACTTTTTTATCCAGTATCGCGCGAAGCAGATCTCTGTTGTACTCCTGCTTTTTGATTGTGTGGGAAAAAAAGAAGTGCGTTTTTCCGGAGACGAGCATTGGTATGGGCACCTCCTTCACACCAAAAATCACCTCGCAATCATTTAAATCATCAACCAGCGCTAGTCCGGCTTCCTCATAGTCCCTATCTGAAAAGCACCGAATATCACTCTTCTGCACCACCAGTTCAATGTCAAATTTCTCCTTTGCCTCACGTGCTTGGGTCGGAGTGAGAGGCACTCTTGCATCAGGAGGAGTTTTTCCTTCGCGAATTATTCCGAATTTCTTTTTCATGGATTACTAAAAAATAGAATCTAATGCTGCGTATGTCAGAAAGAAAATTGATAGGTTTTGCTTTGGTAGCTATCAAGTGAATACCTGCTAATCCTTCTTTAGCTCATCAATATCCTCTCGATCTTTAAGCTTTTTATCCTCTACATTTTTATTGAGAAATTTATTGATTGCGTCTACAGACATATTGGACTTTATTTCTCCAAAGGAATCTACATTCAACTCAAGCCCGTCAAGATCTTTATGCACTTTGGCCTTTTCTGGTTTTTTACTCATTTCCTTTTTGCTTTGATAACACTTCTACTGCCTTTTTCATTCGCTGCACTACTTCCGATGGACCGAGAATCTCAATCATGCCCATGAGATCAGGTCCTGATGCTTCTCCTGTAATCGATACCCTAAGCATCTGCATATACTGTCCTGGTTTGTAACCTGCCTCTTCAAGCGTTTCCCAAAACAGTGTTTTAGCCTCCTCTGCCACAAGACTTTCTACTGCGCTGAGCTTCGCAATGAATAGATTGAGCGCTTCAGCGGTACTATCGTCCCACTTTTTGCGCACGGCCTTTTCATCATAAACTTCAGGCGGGAAAAAAAGTATTTTGCTCTTGCTGGCAAATTCATTTAGGAACGTTACCCTTTCTTTTAGCAGCAATATGATTTTTGCGGCCTTTTCACTGGTACAATGAACATTGAAATGTTCTTTTAAGTCAGCTATCAGCTCAGTTGTTTGTTGCTCAAGGTTCCCATTTTTGATGTATTGCTGATTAAACCACTTTGCCTTTTCAAAATCGAATTTCGTACCCGCTTTATTGATCCGTTCCATGGAAAAGCTGGAAGACAATTCATCAATTGAGAAAATCTCTTGTTCGGTTCCTGGATTCCATCCCAGGAAAGCGAGGAAATTCACCATGGCTTCTGGAAGAAAACCAGTCTCTCTAAAACCTTGCGAAACTTGGCTTGAATCTGGATCTTCCCAGGAAAGTGGAAAAATGGGAAGGCCAGCTTTTTCCGCAGCGCGCTTACTCAGTTTACCATTGCCATCCGGTTTTAAAATCAAAGGCAAATGTGCAAACTCAGGGATGTCTTCTCCCCATCCTAAAAACTGATAAAGCAAAATGTGTAGCGGTGCAGATGGTAACCATTCCTCACCGCGTATCACATGAGATATTTTCATCGCATGATCATCCACCACATTGGCCAGATGGTAGGTAGGCATTCCGTCTGACTTCATGATTACTTTGTCATCAAGCACATCAGTGTGTACCATTACCCAGCCACGTACCCGATCTTTTAACCTGACTTCTTCTTTTTCAGGCACCTTTAGCCTGATGACATAAGGTTTGCCTGCATCTAAAAGAGCCTTTACCTCCTCTTTTGATAGTGTTAAAGAGTTTTTCATCGATGTGCGGCTCAGTGCATCGTACTGCGGATTAAGGATGCGGTTTTCCTTAAGTCTTGCCCGCATCGCTTCCAGCTCTTCTGGCGTATCGAAGGCATAATAGGCGTTACCTTCTTCTACCAGTTGCGCTGCATACTTGGCGTAACTTTCTTTTCTTTCTGACTGTCGGTAAGGACCAAAATCCCCACCTACCTGCGGACCCTCATCAGCTGCAATGTTGCACCAGTCCAGCACATCAGTGATGTATTTTTCTGCGCCCTCCACAAAGCGAGCCTGATCAGTATCCTCAATCCTGAGAATAAAGGTGCCATTGTGTTTTTTTGCAAATAAGTAATTGAAAAGCGCAGTACGGACCCCACCAATATGCAATGCACCAGTAGGGCTTGGGGCGAATCTTACTCTAACGGGTTTTTCTGTCATTTAGCTTCATGCAAAAGAGGCGCAAAAATACGCTTTAGCATAACAACCTGTACGACGTTGCTAAATCACGAAAACACAGCAATGCAGGAGATCTCCACATTAACACCTTTCGGAAGTCCGCTTACTTCCACCGTTTCCCTTGCCGGAGGATAATCGGGGAAAAATTCTCCGTAAATAGCGTTAATGGCAGTAAAATTTGACATATCTGAAATAAAGATCGAGCATTTCACCACATCTTGAAAGCCCAGTTCCGCTTCCTTAAGGACATGATCCAGGTTTTTCATCACCTGGGCCGTTTCCTCCTCAATATTGTCCAAAACCATTGCGCCACTCTCTTGATTGATCGCAATCTGACCGGATACAAACAACATGTTCCCCGCTTTCACTGCTTGGGAGTAAGGTCCTAGTGGAGCGGGGGCTTTATCGGAATTAATGATCTTTTTCATGGCTAATATGAGCGTTTGGGGAAGATAAGAAGCTAGCTATGTGGCCCGAGATTAGTATATCAGTTTTCTTGTTGTAGTCCCGGCAGGAATCGAACCTGCATCTAAAGTTTAGGAAACTTCTATTCTATCCATTGAACTACGGGACCATTCTCCTTGACTGTGAAATAGGCAAAAATGTAGCCTTTTCATCAGTAATTGATTGCGAAGCTAACAAATTCGCTAGGTAGAATCAATGGTCCGGCTACTACACGTTTTTCATCTGAGCATTCTGAATCAGTAAACTTCTGGCAAAATGTAGTTGGGATAAATTTTCATGTGAATCTTCTTTACGTTTTCATAGATCCGATCCCTTAACTCTTTAATGCCAGTTCTTTCTCTGGCACTGATCTGTACGCTTTGCTTACCCTTCTGGATAAGCGGAAAATCAGAAACAGCATCAATTTTATTGAATACCGTAATTGTCTTTATTTCAGAGGCATTAATCTCTGAGAGCGTTTCCGTGACTACACGCATTTGATCTTCGTAGGAGGGATTAGATACATCCACAACATGTAGCAAGATGTCGGCCTCCTGTACTTCTGCAAGTGTAGATTTGAAAGACTCAATTAATCCATGTGGTAGCTTGCGAATGAATCCTACTGTATCCGATAAAAGAAAAGGGAGCTGATTAATTACCACTTTCCTGACAGTAGCATCAACCGTAGCAAATAATTCGTCTTTAGCGTAAATATTTTCCTTGCTCAGCAAATTCATAAGTGTGGACTTTCCGGCATTTGTGTAGCCAACTAGTGCAACTCTTACAACGCCACTCCGAGATTTTCTTCGTGTAGTGGCTTGACGTTCAATTTTCTCCAGCCGCTTTTTCAGTAAGCTAATCTGGTCTCGGATGATTCTTCGGTCTGTTTCTATTTCCTTTTCCCCTGCGCCTCCGCGAGTGCCGGTTCCACCTCTTTGCCGCTCCAGGTGTGTCCACATCCTGGTAAGCCTTGGCAATAAATATTGAAATCTGGCTAATTCCACCTGCGTTTTGGCCTGGGCGGTTTTTGCTCGTTTTAAAAAAATATCAAGGATCAGGAGACTCCTATCATAAATTTTCACTTTGAACGCTTTCTCCAGGTTGCGGAGTTGTGAAGGCGAGAGATCATCGTCAAAAACTACTACATCAGCCTTTTCCATCTCGCAAGCAGCAGAAATCTCCTCAAGTTTTCCTTTGCCAACAAATGTCCTTGGGTCAGGATGCTCCAACTTCTGGGTAAATCTTGCCCTTACATCAATATTCAATGTCTGCGTTAAAAAAGCGAGCTCTTCCATCATCTCTTCCAACTTTTCGTCAGGATCAGACTTCCCCCCTACGGAGACTAAAATACCGTTTTCGTTTTCTTTTGCCGTATCAATCATGTTTTACAAAGTTGACCAATTAAAAAACGTAAGCCAAAGGACGAAGTAGACTCAGGTAGATTGTACATCTTTACGCAGGAGCAAAGCTGCCTTTGTGAAAATTGCCTTTGTAGCAAATACCTCTTGGAATATATTCAATTTCCGTAAAGGATTGGTAAGCCACTTCATTGCTTTAGGTAATCAGGTTTTAGTACTCAGCCCTGAGGATGAGTATACAAAAGAATTGGTCGGCTGGGGCGTAAAATGGCTATCCACACCGCTAAATGGTACTGGAAAAAATCCCCTGGGTGATCTTAGGTACTTGAGAATACTCAAGAAATACCTGAGACAAGAGATGCCAGATGTAATTCTTTCTTACACCATCAAGTCAAATATCTACTGCTGCTTCTCATCAAGATCATTGCATATTCCAGTGATCTGTAATGTAAGTGGGCTTGGTACGGTTTTTCTAGTACAAAGTCTGTCCGGTAAAGTGGCGTTGCAACTCTACCGCCGTGCTTTCAAACATGCGGCACATGTTTTTTTTCAAAATCAAGATGACCTTGAGCTGTTTATATCAAAAGTGAACTTGGACCCCTCTCGCTTGGGAGTACTTCCAGGCTCAGGAATCGATCTTTCCCAATTTCAATATGTCCCACCCAAGTTTGAAGGACCTACAAAGTTCTTAATGATTTCTCGACTGATTATTGAAAAAGGAGTACGAGATTTTGCCGCGGCAGCTGCATTTTTTTCTAGCAACCCAAACGCTACCTTCACCCTAGTGGGCCGATTTGACTCCAAACACTCCAGAACTATCAATCAAGATGAACTGAAAATCTGGCAAGCAAATGGACTGACCTACCTTAATCATTCAAACGAAATACAGCAACTCATCCAAGACCATGAGGTTGTTGTACTCCCTTCCTATCGAGAGGGAACACCTCGCACATTACTGGAAGGTGCAGCAGTAGGCAGAGTACTTCTTGCATCCAATGTACCAGGATGTAAGGAAGTAATTGATCATGAAAAGAATGGCTTCCTATTCGAAGTGAAAAATCCGGACAGTTTAATTGACGCAATTAACAAATACATGAGCACAACAAAAGAGCAGCGGAAAGAGATGTCTGAAGCTTCGAGGGCACTGGTTGAAAGCAGATTTGATGAAAAGGTGATAATTCAATCATATGAAAAGGTGATCCATGAAATCATGTGCAAGAGCTAAGTATTTTTCATTCTATTTTTGCGCTCTAAGCTATCGCAAAAGTGCCCCGATCGATCTATCTAGTCTTTCTTGTTGTAATCCTAAGCAGTTGTAAATTTTACAAACAAGATATCCTTTTTCGTCTTGATGATGACTTCACTGAAGAAGACCTCTCGTCAATTACTGATGAGCTAGACAAAAATTACATCCTTAAACCCAATGACATACTTCAGCTCAACGTCTTCACCAACGATGGAGAGCGGCTGATCGACCCCAACTTTGAAATATCAGCTTTGACAGGTGGACAGATGGGCGGGCAACAAATGTTCCTACAAAGAGATATTTTCACCTACACGATACAAGGCGATAGCACTGTCACCTTTCCACTGCTGGGCGATATTAATCTAGTTGGTTTAACACTGTATGATGCAGAATTACTGGTTGCAGAAACATTCAATCGTTTTTACGAAGATTCATTTGTGAAGCTGAGAATCAATAATCGACGAGCATTTGTGCTTGGAACACCTGGAGGGAGGGTAGTCCCCTTAGAAAATGAAAATACGGGACTCATTGAAGTAATTGCTTTAGCTGGAGGAGTTACCAGAAATGGCAGAGCGCAGAAAATACGTGTCGTGAGAGGTCCGTCAGTCTACCAGGTAGATCTGAGTACAGTGAGTGGCCTGATGGCAACCAATATGATTGTTGAACCAGGTGATATCATTTACGTGGAACCGTGGAGAAGGCCATGGCTTGAATCCATCCGAGACCTTGCGCCAATTCTCAGCATTATTTCCAGTACGATCACACTCACCCTTGTGATCCAAAATCTATAATGGAGCAGCAGACTTTTCAATCTACTTTGGAGCAAGAAAAAGACTTCCTAGATTCCTTCGATCTTGAGAGATTTTGGTACGTATTTAAGCAGAGTAAGCTCTGGATCGTATTGTTTATTCTTGTTTCAACGGTGGTAGCCTATCTCTACGTTAGATATACTAAACCTGTATTCAGAGCCGAATCTATTGTAAAACTAGATTTTCAAAGTGAGGCAAATATTCTAGGAATCACCAACGTAGTAAACTCTCAAGATCGCAATATTTTATCAGGTGAAATCGAACTAATCAGGTCAAGACTTTTTCTTAAAAGGGTACTAAAACAGGCCAACCTGAACGTATCATATCATTTATACGGTCGGATACAAACGGATGAGCGCTATCAAAATTCTCCATTTGCAGTGTCATATAAAATCCGAAATCCCAAATTCTACGACTCACCTTTTGACATTGAATTAATGGATGAGGAACAGTTTAGATTGACATATGAGTACAATGGTGAAACACATACCAACGAGTATCGATATGGCCAAAATATTGAGACTAATAGTTTCAATTTGCTTCTTAATAAGACTCAAAATTTTAATTCTGAACTTCTAGGAAAGCAATTCTATTTTCAAATAAATAGTGAAGGATACCTATTTAGTTTCCTGCAGCGAAATCTTGAAGTAGCACCGGAAAATTTAAATGCAAAAACTATTAAAATCGCGTTTTCTGACTATAAGGCCAGAAAAGCCAGAGACTTGGTACGATTGATCGATTCTCTCTATTTGAATTATACAAAAGAGGTTAAGAATCAGGCCATCGAACAAAAAGTTGAATTTCTTGAAAGTCAGATAGAAGAAACAGAAAACACGCTTTCCAATTTTGAACAATACTTTGAAGATTTTACCATAAAAAATCGAACAACGAACTTAGGACAAGATTTAAATCGAACCATTTCCCAGCTTTATAAAATCGATTCCCAACGATTTTTACTTCGCGCTGCCTTGACAGATCTATCCACAATTGAAGAAAAGATGAAGGCGAAAGGAGCGGTAATAATTGATCCGATATCAGCGGGAAATCTTCCAAAAGCACTTATCACTGCCCTTGCAAATTTCATTGACCTACAACAGGAAAGAGAGCTAAAATTGGTCTCTTACAATGAGACTTCTTACCTGATTCAACAGCTGGATCTAAAACTTGATAAAGCAAGTGCAAGCCTTGCACGACTTTTAGATTCTTATCGAGGATTATTAAAGAACCAACTAAAAGAAGTAGAGACGCGTCGCAACCACTTCGAATCCAGTTTGTATCAGCTACCTTCTATGGGTACTGAGTACACAAAAAAGCGTAGACTGTATGGCTTGCAGGAAGATCTTTTGCTATCCCTACAAACCTCGAAAATGGAACTAGAATTGACAATGGCAGGTACCGTCACAAAAAACATTATACTCTCACCTGCATCTCTTCCTTCCGTACCAGTAAAACCACAAAAGCTGTTGATTATCGCAGCTGGATTTATCATTGGGTTAGTCTTGAGTATCGTTTTTCTGCTAAGTAAGTACCTCATCCACAACAAAATTGCTGGTTTACGTGAGCTCGAAAGGATGGTCAATGTTCCTGTACTTGGTGGGGTGCCTGATTTGCGAAGAAAGCTGGAAAAAACAGCCTTAGTCGTAAAAGAAGACTCAACCTCTTCCATCAGTGAAGCATTACGAACTATAAGAACTAACATGGATTTCCTTGGAAATGGAAAGAAAACCAAGGTTATTAGTATTACTTCCACTATCTCTGGGGAGGGTAAGACCTTTGTTGCAGTCAACTTAGGAGCGATTATGTCTATGTCCGGTAAAAAGGTGGTCATTGTAGACCTAGACATGAGAAAACCGAAAGTCCATGTAGCTTTCTCCCAGGATAATAAGTCCAAGGGAGTAAGCACTATTCTGGCCGGTAAAGACCAAACTTTTGATTTTTCAAAGTCGGCTACCGTCTCTAACCTGTGCTTTATCCCCGCAGGTCCAGTCCCACCTAACCCCTCGGAGCTTCTAATGCAGGATACCTTTGACGAACTCCTGGAAAAATTGAAAGCCCAGTTTGATATCGTGATCCTTGATACACCGCCAGTGGGATTAGTTACAGATGGTAGGATCGTAATGAAAAAGAGTGACATCCAGCTTTATATTGTGAGAGCAGACTACTCTAAAAGATCATTTGCAAGCGTGATGAACGATCTTCATGCTTCTAAACAGTACAAAAACATGGCAACCATTCTTAATTCCATTGATAATACACCCATGTATGGTTATGGTTACGGCTATGGTTACGGCTATTACGAGGAAGAGAAGTCAAAAATCAAAAGGATGGCGTCTGAGTTTAAAGCCTTCTTTTGATGAGTGGCTTATTTTCCAAAAAGCCAAATAATCAACTACTGGTGGATATGCATTCCCACTTTATCCCAGGGATTGATGATGGGGCTCGGGATCTGGAGAATTCAGTCAGCATGGCGAAAGAAATGGTCAATCTAGGATTTCAAAAACTGATCACTACGCCACATATTCATCCAAAGTACCCAAATGAAGAGCGTAGAATCCTAGCCTCCTCACTAGATCTTAAAGATCACCTCGAATCACACAATGTAAACATCGAAATTGATGTGGCTGCAGAATATTACGTTGATGAAAATTTTCTCGTAAAACTCAATGATGGGACGGAGCTACTCACCTTTGGCGACAATTACTTATTGGTAGAGTGCTCTTTCATTAGTAAACCACTCTATTTTGAATCGGTAGTATATCAGATAAAAGAGCACGGATACCAGCCAGTTTTTGCACATCCAGAGCGGTATATTTTTTTAGAAGACGACCCTACATGGCTAAAGGAACTCAAAAGCACTGGTCTCCTATTTCAAGTGACGCTAGGCTCTATCGGTGGTGGCTATGGAAAAACAGCCAGGAAACTTGGACTCGATCTGATAAAAAATAAAATGGTAGATTTCTTGGCATCAGACCTTCACAACTTGAGCCAGGTTGCTCCTCTACAAAAAGGACTTGCTGATCGTGATGTGCAGAATTTGCTTGGAAGTGGCAAGCTGCTCAATCAAACGCTTTAGCATTCAATTGTGGAAAACTTTTCATAAACTTTCCTAGGGTTAAAAGATTTCAAATAGTCTATCTTAATCGATAGAAATACTAAACGCTCTTGCTAAATCATGGGAGACGAACATAAGCGCAAGGAAGAAAGAGAACTGATCAAAAAGTTTGAAGCATCAATAAAGAGAAAAGAAGCTCATTTCTTTGATGAAGATGCATTCCTTCAGATCATTACACATTATACGGTTCGGGAAAACCTCAATTATGCGCTCAAAGCCTCCACGATGGCCTTAGAACTATTTCCCTATTCAATAGATCTCACTGTAGAACGCTCCGATGTTTTACTTAAAATGGATAAAGCAGAAGAGGCGATAGATCTACTTAATGAGACCCTGAACATTCATCCAAATGATCCGGAGCTTCTTCTGCAAAAAGGAGCACTTCTATGCCTGCTGACCGAATATGAAACAGCAATTGAGGCCTATGAGCTAGCCTTACCCAATGTGGAGGAAAAAGATGAGGTCTACTTTAGTGTCGGAATGGCCTTTCAAGGTCTGGGAGCATACAAGAAAGCCGCAGAGCAATATAAGAAGGCCATTGAATTTAACATGCTAAATGAGAATGCCCTCTACGAACTGGCATACTGCCTGGATGTCACTGGTGAGCTTGAAAGTAGTCTTTCCTACTATCAAAAATTTATCGATCAGGATCCATATTCGGAATATGCGTGGTACAATTTGGGTATCGTTTACAATAAGCTCTCTCGCTTTGAAGACGCGATAGATGCTTATGAGTATGCGGTAGCAATAGATGAGGATTTCAGTAGCGCATGGTTTAACATGGGAAATGCTCAGATGAACTTAGGTGCGTATGAGAAAGCGCTGGCCTCATATTTAAAGACTTTCGACGTTGAGGGTGCTTCTCCAGAAACATACTGTCATATCGGAGCAGCCTATGAAAAACTGGAGCAGTTTGATCTAGCAATAAAGTACTACCAAAAAGCCTCCAAACTAGATCAAATGTATCATGAGGCCTGGTACGGACTTGGTGTGTGTCTAGCCTTACAAGATAAATGGTACGAGGCGATCCATTTTTTGAATAAAGCACTAAAACTGGACACAGAAAATGCCATTTATTGGAAATCAGTAGCTGATGCAGAGTACAAAACAGGAAACCTCGTATCAGCTATGCAGGCTTATGCTGAAGCCAGCGAAATGGACCCTGAAAACCCCGAAATATGGTTGGACTGGTCGCTGGTATTTCACGAGCAGGGTGACTTTGAGCAAGCCATTGATACCTTGGAAAAGGGCTTGGAAGAATGTCCTGACAATGCAGAGATGTACTACCGGGGGGTTGTATACCTGATCGGTGCAGGCAGCTATAAAAAGGCCATCAATCGACTAGAGACTGCCTTAATCCTGGATTTTGACTGTCATGAAGTACTATTTGATTTTTTCCCGAATCTTTCGACTCAAAAAGCACTCTACAGAATCATCGATCAGTTTCGAAAGGATCAACAATAAGCTCGTCCTCACTGTGATTTATTTCGAGTTTTTTTGCTTATTTAGGGCATTAACCTTAACCTGAATGAACTATTCTTTAGACAAAATACCAAGCAGAACCGAAAAACCAAGAACAACAGGATACACCATGGTCATGGATAAAGGCCTCAGTATAAGAGAGGTAGAAGACATGATTGAGGTAAGTGGTAGCTATATTGACATTGTAAAACTAGGATGGGCCACCTCTTTTGTCACTCCCAACCTGCAAGAAAAACTTGAGGTCTACAAGAACGCAGGTATACCCTGCTACTTAGGTGGTACGCTTTTCGAAGCATTTGTAATCAGAGCGCAATTTGACGATTACCGAAAAGTGCTGGACCAATTTAGTCTTGAGTATGCGGAGGTTTCCGATGGTTCCATAGAGATGGAGCACGATCAAAAATGTGAATACATCAGTAAGCTTTCTAAAGAAGTGACAGTCTTGAGCGAAGTAGGCTCTAAAGATGCAGCTAAAATAATTCCTCCCTATAAGTGGATTGAGCAAATGCAGACCGAACTCGATGCTGGTGCATGGAAAGTAATCGGTGAGGCCAGAGAAAGCGGAAATGTCGGCTTATTTAGAGATTCCGGCGAGGTACGTCAGGGCTTAGTTGAAGAAATATTAACCAAAATCCCAACTGAAAAAATACTTTGGGAGGCACCCCAGAAGGCTCAGCAAGTTTGGTTTATTAAACTCTGCGGCACCAATGTAAATCTGGGAAACATTGCTCCAAATGAAGTGATTCCATTGGAGACTATTCGTCTGGGATTAAGGGGCGATACTTTTAGCCACTTTCTTTGATTATTTCAAGAGAAATCCGATCGTAAACCCTGCGGTAAAGGCGATTGGGAAGTCCGAGCCCGCTGTAGCAAACCCGTAATTATACTTTCCGCCATCGTTTGAGTTATATCCATATCCTGCGCCAAAATAGTAATCAAGCGTCATAACATCGGCAAGGGTGTACTGTCTACCATAGGTAATCAAGATCGCCAGGGCTGTATAACTCTCCTTGGTACGAACAGAAGAGCCATCAAGTTCGTCAAGAGATTCAGAGTATTGTGCAAAGGCGATTTCAGGCCTGATGTACTTACCACTAAGTAAGTGTGACCCCCTGGTATCGCTGGTCACAAAATCAGGGTTTAGTTTAAACTTTGGACCACCCCTGAAGAAAACGCCTCCAGGATTGGAATTTGCAACATCAGTGCCCAATCCGATAATTCCCGCTTTTATTTCCCAGGAAAGCCAGTCTTTTAGGTACCTCTCAAAACCCAGCGTCGTATTTCCAGTAAGTGGAGAAAAGAACTCCATCTTAATGGCTGACTTCTTTTGATTTTCATAATCAGTGATGACTTGTTGAGATATAGCTTTCCCACAAACCAAAACGATGACGATTATTGTAAGAGCTTTCTTCATTGCTGCAGGTTTTAAGGTTTCATTCTTTTGACACAGCAAACAAACCCCTAGTTGCAATCACTGAAAAATATAAAATTCCCTTAAGTAGGAATTACAAGCTCCCCCTCGATAAGTTTTGGAACAATAGCGTACTTACTTTCCTCCATACAAAAAACTAAATCCTGCTCTGTCCCAAAATTTTTAAGCCGCTCTGCGTGACTGGACTTTAAAGCGGTTGCCAGAAGATTTTCATGCGCTGAAATAAATAGCTGATGCGCGATGAGGGCGCTATCTCCAGAGATCGTCAAAGATTCAGCTACTTCATCAATGAGGGCACCTGCGAAAAGTGAGTCTTCCAGATTTGGGGTCCCCTTCCAGCCTGCACAGTGAATGAGAATATCCCTCTTTGACTCCACCAAATACATAGCAAGTGCTTCCAAATTCAAAAATGCACCCACCAAGATTTCTGAGGCCCCTTGAGATTTCAAAACTGCTTGTGATCCGTTGGTAGTAGAAATCGCAACTTTTCTGCTGGCTAAGTAGTCCTGCTGATATTCAAATGGCGAATTACCAATATCAAAGCCCTCTACTACTACCCCACCTCGTTCTCCGGCCATTACATATCCTTTAGGGCCGTGTAGCAAGGTTTCCTCAATCTCAGCGATTGGCTTTATCGCTTTTACTCCGTGCGCTAGACCAGTCACAATACAAGAGGTAGCTCTAAAAATATCTACAACAACTACAGTTTTCTCTTTTAGCGAGTGCTGACGTATTAAATCCGGAGTAAAGCAAACTTCTATTGAACGCATCTTTAGACAAATGGAGGTTTTACCACACGAGCTTTAAGCTGCTTATTTCTTACCTCAACAAAAACGAAATTTTTGT
>JBCCLV010000008.1:0-55760 GCA_039026695.1 Bacteroidota bacterium | reverse complement strand
ATTCTGACGATGGAGCCAAGCTTTGGGCTGTAAGTACAGCAGTGCCCAAAAAGCCCGTGGACTTTAAATTCGATCCGCTGACCCGAGAGCTCACTGTTTTTCTTTATCCTGAAGAGGACTTGCGACTGGATTCTGACGAGCTAGGGTATTTAGTAATTGATAGAAATGGGGAGATTCGATAGATTCCATAAATCCTCTAAATAAAAATTAGGAACAGAACTTAAGGTTAATCTTTACTAGGAGATTGCCTTTGAAAAAACACAGGATGTTGCCTTTCAGAGCCCTCTAAATCTTAAACAACACTCAGCAACTGAACACATTTCGATAGAATTAGTATTGTAATCTTATCAACATCATGAGCTTGTAGATTATCAAAAGAGAAACTTAGCGAATGCTGTTATATTTTTGTGGTATCAAAATCCCATTGATAATTAACCTAATCGTATGAAAATGTTGCGCGGTTTTCTCGCTGGATTCTTAGTTCTGTCACTCCTTCAATTGTATTCACAAAACGGGCCTGGAGGAGTTGGAAATACAAGAAACCTCGAGGGCGGTTTGGTTCTATGGCTGGATGCGGATTCAGCAACTTTTAATGGCTCCAGTGAAGTAGTTTCCTGGTCAAATCTGGCTTCTGTTCAAGGTCTTAGTATGCAAGACCTTGGCACTGCCTTTAGGCCAACCTTTAATACATCGGCAATCAATGGACACGCAGAGGTCAGCTTCGAGAACGAGAATGACGCTTTGGTATCTGTAAATTTTGTCGACATTGATTCCTTTCCCAGTACCCAAACTACAGTTTTTATTGTAAGCAGGCATGATAATGCAAGTCAGCAATCATTTGCCTGGGCCACTTCTGAAAATTCAACAAATAATCCTGGAATCAATAATTCTCCTAGTCAAAATAGATTTACAGGGACTCTGCCGTGGAATAACACTGCTTTTCTGGAACTCGGCACTTGTTGTAGCAATAGGATCGTGCAGGCATATGACCCATCTTGGGTGGGTGAATATGGTTTAATTACTTTTCAGGTAGATCCCTCTAACCAAACCATGTTTAGAGATGGTATTGAAATCAATCAAATAGGTACCAATCCTACAGTCAACGCATTTTCTCCCACCCCGACAACTAATTTTTACATTGGAAGATCCTTCGGTTCCAACCACCATCGAGGTGACATATCCGAGTTTATTGTTTTTGAAACTGCGCTCAATGATGCGCAACTTGAAATAGTAGACAATTACATTTCGTCTAAATTCAACATAGCCATCCAGGACGACTATTATGCATTTGATGCAGTACATAATACTGATGTTGCAGGTATTGGACAATCTGGATCGGATGTTCATCCCACGGCTCTTTCCAATCTACTAGGAGTAGGTGCTGCCAGCTCGCTGTATGATGGAGATTTTGTAATGTTTGGTCACGACAATGAAAGCATAGCATCCTGGATCACTGAGGACCAACCACTTAGCGATAGCAACTTTGTTCGACTAGCAAGAGAGTGGCGTTTTGACACCACGGGCACGCCCGGTACAGTTACTATCTCCATCGACACTGCGAGTCTTCCGGCCAAAACTGCTGGTTTTGATTTTTACTACCTGTTTCTTGATATTGATGGTGATTTTACAAGCGGTGCTGTCCCATACTTACTCACCAGAAATGATTCGGTATATGAAGCTTCTGGTGTTAGCCTTGAAAGAGGAGTATTTGCGACGGTTGCTTTACATCGGTCGGTGATAAACTTTTCAGAAACGGCTTTTTCAGGGTTTGAGACAGATGGAGCAACTACAGCCGATTTTCAGGTGCAGATTCCGTACCCTGTCTACCGAGATGTCTCTATAGATTATGAATTCTCTCCCGCTAGCACTTATAATGATAATGATCCTGCCATCGTAAGTCCTGCCACAGCTACAGTAGCTGCAGGGAATACAAGTTCTGACGTTATTATATCATTCAATGGCGATACAGATGACGAATCAGATGAAAGTGTAATTCTAGATCTGGTTGGTTCCTCAGCATTCCTTTGTACCGTAGGTGCAGACTCCATCAGTACATATACCATAAATGATGATGATGGAGCAGATCCGATTATTCAATTTGACGCTCCCTTTAGCTACGCAAAGAAGAAGACGATCACCATTGATGATGCGATGGTAGCAGGCGCAGCTGACTTGGAAGATTTCCCTGTTTTGATTCGTGTTTTAGGGGCTGATTTTGATGACATTGACAGTGTACAAACTCAAGATAACGGATTTGATATCCGATTTACTTACGAAAATTCATTGACTTGGCTAGAACATCAAATCGAATCTTATGACCAGGCAAATAAGGAATTCTTGGCTTGGGTAAAGCTTCCGACATTGAGTGCCTCAGAAGATACGAGATTAGAAATGTACTATGGGAACGCCTCGGTTTCCATGGATCCTTCCACTGAAACAGTATTCGATACTGCGATTTATGAGTTGGTCTATCACTTAGACGATGCGGATGATGCTACAAACAACTCGAATGATGGAACACTAAACGGAAACGCTGTGATTTCAACAGGACTTTTAGGTCGTGGACTTGACCTTGACGGTACCAACGATTATTTAATTGGCTCCAATGATCCTTCTGTGGTTTTTGGTCCGACCGATAAGTTAAGTTTTTCACTATGGTTTAGAGGAACAGATAATACAGCAGAGCTGATCTCCAGGATGGATCCGGGACAAAGTAATAAGGGATATTCCTTTAGAATTTTGAATAGTGGTGGAGCTAGACTTGGATTTTTATTGGGGGAGAGTTTTGGAGGGTCCCCTGTGGCCTTAAGAGCTACTACTTCTAGCTCTGCTACCGTAGTTGATGGAGATTGGCACTACCTGGTGGGCACTTATGATGGATCTACCAACTTAAGTGGTGTTAATATCTACATCGATGGAAACAATACATCTATTACTACCGCAGGAGGACTCTTCAACGATAATCTATCCGCTGGAAACGACACAGATCCTGGTATACCAGTTTCCCTTGGGGTGAGGGATGGAGGAGGCAGCACCTCCAATGATACAGATGGCATGCTAGATGAAGCTAGAGTGATGAGGACGGAGCTTTCCGCAGATTGGATTGCTACTGAGTTCAACAATCAAAACCCTTTGTCAAGCTTTGTAAGCTATGCAATCGGCGAGTCTATAGCAGGGTTCAATATTGCTGAAAGTACAGATACAGTAGCGCTCACCGTTGCCTTATCTGCTATAAATGCCGCCGAAACTACAGTAGAATACGAAATTTTAGACGTTACAACGACTGCCGGAAATGACTATGTTGTAGCTAGCGGAACAGTTTCGATACCTGCCAATGAATTAAGTTCGGTCATCACGATAGATCTTAACAACGATGGAATAGATGAAGCGGATGAGCGTTTTACAGTTTCCTTATCTAACCCCGGCAGCAATGCCAATCTGGGTCCAAATAGTATGATTTCAATTACAATTTTGGACGATGACGATTCACCTGAGATTTCTTTTGCAGACACTGTTGCAGTTGTGAATGAGGGATCGCTTACTAACGCTATTACATTGAATCTATCTGCCTCTTCAGGTAGTGATGTCACGGTGGACTTTACAGTCACCCCTAATACTGCAAATTCTGGATCTGATTATATTTTGCCAAATGGAACATTGACCATACCTGCAGGAAACACTTCCGGTTCGCTACTTTTTAATGTTGTGGATGATGAGGATATTGAAATTAGAGAGACTTTTTCGCTCAAGTTGTCAAATTCGGTAAACGCAGGAATAGATGCTCAGTTTGACTCGCTGGTAGTTACGATCAATGATAATGACGACTTTGGGATCGACGGTCCAGGAGGAATAGGACGTGCAGATGGTTCCGGAACTTTGGTAATGTGGTCTATCGCAGACTCTGCTCAAGTGACTGGTTCAGCTTTGGATTTATGGCCAAATGAAGTGGGTATCAGTGAATTGGATCTTGCTCCTTTTGGAAATCAACCCACCAAATTCGATAACGTAAGGAACGGTCACTCTGAGATCAGTTTTGCAAATGTCAATGATGGGATCAGGACCGATTTTCTCAGCGCATCTTATTTCCCTTACAGTGAAGCGACTTCATTTGTTGTAGTTAGGCACGATAACAGATTACAACGCTCTGGGACGTATGCAACGGCACAATCAATCAGTGGAAATTTTGGAAATCCTAGGTTTTCTGCAACGCTACCTTGGAATGGACAGGTATTTTATGATATCGGTACTTGCTGTGGTTCGGCAGGTAGGCTCACATTTGGTTACGATCTTTCTTGGGAAGGTGTCTTTAATATTTTCACATTTCGAGCGGGTGAAATGGAGGGAAAAGAAGCCTGGAGAAATAACACCAGTGTAGGGTCTCAGGCAGGAACGTCACCTTTTACAAACCACACCAGTTATCAGTTTTATTTTGGGCATTCACACGATGATAACTTTCAGGGAGACATCTTGGAATTTGTATTATTCACAAATCCCCTCAACACAGCCCAGATAAATATTATGAATAATTACCTGGCAGCCAAGTATGATCTTGTCATAGAAGATGATCTTTACAGTTTCAATACCTCACACAGTTTTGATGTGGCAGGAGTCGGATTTGAGGATGCGGATAATTTCCACAATGCTGCAAAGACAAATTTCCTCACTATTTCAAATGCTAGCACGCTTGGTGAAGGTGATTATGTTTTATTGGGTCATGACAATGGGATAAAATCATCCTGGATTACAGGAGATACTCCAGCAGACATTAGCAGCATAGAAAGGCTTGCAAGAGAGTGGCGTGTAGATACCACAGGTACACCAGGTACAATTTCCCTTTCAATAGATACAACAAAACTTCCAGCAAAAAGCCCTGGCTTCACCGAATATATCATACTTGCTGATGCCGATGGTGATTTCACTTCAGGAGCCACAATTTATCCAACATCCAAAATTGACGGTGAATATTTGGCGAATGACATAGTAGTAGCTCAGGGTACATACATTGCTGTAGGTACCATTATACGTTCCGTTGAGTTTATAGGTGACGCAGTTCAGGACTTTGAGTCCAACAATAACTTGCTTACGGTTTCATTGTCTCTTCGCGCATCCGAGGATGTCACAGTAGACTACAACATCACAGGTACTGCGACTCAAGGTGCTGACTATTCTTTAGGAAGTACCGGTACCATTACGATACCGGCGGGCAATTTATCTACAACAGTCGATCTCGGTATCATTGATGAGTCAGTAGAAGAATCAGATGAGACAATTGTTGTTGAGATCAGCAATCCTCCCTCGGGTTACGTGCTAGGTGCGTCCAGTGTATTCACCTACACAATCAACGATGATGACCTGGAGCGTAGTGTTTTCTTTGACAATTTCAAATACTCAAGGACGATAACCATACCAGCGGGTACTGTTGGTTCAGACATAAATGACTTTCCTCTCTACTTCGAGTTTACTGATGAATCTATGAAGCAACTTGGTGATGGAGACGGAAGGCTTGAAAACAGCAATGCTTTTGATATAGCATTTTCCAGCGATCCATCAAGCAATAGTTTCCTTAATCACCAGCTGGAATTCTACGAGGCAGCTACGGGAAAAATTGCAGTTTGGTTGAGAATTCCTACGCTTTCAAGCGGTTCAGATACGGAGGTGACATTTTTATATGGTAACGCAGGAGTTACTTTTGATCAATCCTCAGATAGCGTATGGAGGGCTGATTTTAACGGCGTTTGGCACATGAGCAACGGTGATTACAGTGATGCCTCGCTCAACTCAAACAATGGTAATAATCAAGGTGCTGTAACCACCGCTGGGAAGGTAGGTCAGGCTGCATCTTTTGATGGTCTCTCCAATATTGAGATTGCCAACGACCCGACACTTCAATTTAACGAAGATTCGACGTTTACTATTTCGCTGTGGTACAACGGTACCGACGTTTCTGAAAGTCTCGTAGGTATGAAAGACGTCAATGCAAACGATCATGGATACAGCATTTTTATATCCAACACCAATAAGCCCCTAGGTAGGCTGGATAATATCAGTGGAGGAGAAGACCGAGTTCGGGCTCAAAACACCGATATCAACGATGGCACTTGGCACCAAATCGTACTTACCTATGATGGTACAGGTGCAGGCAGGACTGGTGCTGTCTATGTTGATGGTGCTGAAGACAATACTGTGTTGCAAACAGATAGTGGAGGATTGACAGATGGAGATGATCTATCGCCAAACGTTCCCTTTACTATAGGCTCTATTTCTACAAGCGCTGCGATAGCGCAAGCAGTAGTGGGTTCCATAGATGAAGTGCGAATACTGAATTCCGTACTTAGCGCAAATGAGATCGCAGCAGAGTACTCCAACCAAAATGATCCAAGCTCATTTTACACGATCAGCAGTGAGACTGAGTCTTCACTTGAGCTGGAAGAAGCCATCGGGACAGTCTTTGCTCGCGTACGAGTAGACCCTGCCGATAACACGCAAGCTACTACCATCGATTTCGGAGATGCAGCAAGTGGTACTGCTGTAGTGGGAGAAGATTTCGCTATTACTGCTGGTACCTTATCTATTCCAGCAGGACAAAAAACTGGAACCTTTTCTTTTGATTTAATCAATGATCTAAGGGATGAGCAAGATGAGAGCTTTACCCTTAATATTTCAAATCCTAGCTCGAATGCAAAACTAGGGTTGGTTACAAGTCAAACTTATACCATCATAGATGATGACGACCTACCAGTAGTATCGTTTGTAGATACGGTAAGCTCCGCCAATGAAGGATCTAGCCTGGTTCGGATACCGGTAGAAATCACGGTAGAGTCAGGAAACCCAGTGACAGTGGATTTTGAAGTCAAATCTGCAACAGCCACACCTGGTGTTGATTTTGTTCCTTTAAGTGGCACCTTAACCATTGATCCTGGGGAATTGAACAATACCATTTCTTTTCAGCCAATTGATGATGGAGACATAGAATCGATTGAGAACGTGCAGATCCGTCTGTTTAATCCTCAAAATGCCGTGTTGTCAATGGAAAGTGACACCTTACATCTGGTAAGCATCATAGACAATGACGACCTTGGTTTCGAGGGTCCTGGTGGAGTTGGTGACGTACGTAATTTGGGAGGTGAAGGGCTGTTGAAGCTTTGGTTGATCGCCGATTCAGCAAGTGCTACCGGGACGCAGGTTACATCTTGGCAAAATGAGATTGAAAACGTGAGTGTTGACTACACCATGGTGCCATCGTCAAGTAGCCCAAACAAAGTAGACAATGCCCTGAATGGACACAGTGTAATCAGTTTTGAGTCCACGACAGATGCGCTTGTCTCTACCGGAACTTTAACTGCTGCAAGCTTTCCCGGTAATGAGCTTTCCATCTTCATCGTCACAGAAACAGACAATTTAAGTCAAGTATCATACGCCTATGCTACTGATGATAGTGAAGTGGGTGTAGTGGATCTTAATAGTCTTAGTGCCAGTATTCCTACCAATGGTAATGTGGAATTCAATCTGGCAGGTGATATTAAGTCAGCTGCATATGACGGCAGCTGGATTGGCAATCGCAACATCTTTACCCACAATAAGTCATCGGATACAATTCTTATCAAAAGAAACAATCTTACACTGATTAATGATGATCCTACCGGAACCCTCTTTACTAATCATACCAATTATAACTTCTATCTCGGAAAGTCTGGAATCTCGGACCCTTTTCAAGGTGATATAGCAGAGTTTATCATGTTTAGCCGAGATCTGAATTTGGCGCAGATCAACATTGTCAATAATTATTTAGCTGCGAAATACAACTTAGCTATAGCGGATGATATCTATAATTTCAATGTTACGCATGGAGTTGAAGTGGCAGGAATTGGAAGAGAAGATGCCGAAAACCAACATGTAGCTGCACGTGCAGGACTCTTGACGATTAGCAACGCCAGCGATCTGGATGACGGTGAATATGTATTGTTTGGCCACAACAATGCAGAGATAAGTTCATGGACGGAAACTGAAGCTCCTAGTAATGGCATTTTGCGGATCGAAAGAGAGTGGAGAGTGGATACTACAGGAAATCCTGGTACTGTAACCTTAGCCATTGACACCACATTCTTACCAAATAAGCCCATTGGAAATGAAGACTATATCCTTTTGATAGATGCAGATGGGGACTTCACATCTGATGCCAGCAGTGTTGCAACTACACTCGTAGATGGGCAATACAAAGCTTCGAATGTTGCCTTAAATTCGGGTGACTACTTCACTATAGGTATTTTATCACGAACTGTTGCTTTTGATGTTGCTAGTTCAAACGGTTTTGAAGATCAAGCAAAAAATGTACGCGTCAATCTAAGTCTGGAATCTACTGAACAGATTGATCTTGATTATGTAATTACGGACGGTACAGCTACCGGTGGAAATGTAGATTACTCATTGGCCGCAAGCGGTACAGTTTCTTTCTTAGCAGGTCAGCGAATGACAAATATTCCTCTGGGAATCATTGATGACGCATTGCTTGAGAGTGATGAGACCATCGAGATCACTTTAAGGAATCCTCCCGCCGGGGTTACTCTAGGTGCCGATTCTGTTCATACTTATACCATAAATGACGATGATAATCTTAGAACTGTGCAGTTTATCACAGACACTATATCAAATGTAGAGTCAGTTGATTCTGTATACCTAGTTGTCGAGCTTGATTTGCCGGATATGGATAATAGGACAACCGTCTTAATGACAGTAGCAGGAGGAACAGCAGAGTTGAGTCCTGCACCTGATTTCACCTTCCCGACAGACACCATATTTATAGAACCAAACGAGACAAGAGACAGTCTCCTGGTGGTCATTATCGATGATGTGCTTGATGAAGATGTCGAATCTATTCTATTCCAGCTATCCAGCCCAACCAATGCAGGGCTTGGTGATACTACCGAACTTGTTTACTTGATTAGTGACAATGACGATGATGTGATTGCAACCTTTCAAAATACTGCCATAACTGTGGATGAAGGAGCCAGTGTAGCACCAATCGTTGTAGAGTTAAATACTGTGTCCGGCCAAGATGTGGAGATAGATTACAGCGTAGATATGACGAAATCCACTGCTGCCCGCGGTGGAGTAGACTTTTCATTGGCGGATGGAACCATCACGATTCCAGCAGGCAGTGAGTTTGCTACCATCAATGTTGCACTTACTGACGATGATATTGAGGAACCTACTGAGACCCTGACCATTGGAATAAGTGGGGATAATGTGCTTACAAATAATGCCGATACGGTCGTGATTTCAATCGCTGATAATGATGCCCTGTCAGGCTTCTATGGTCCTGGTGGAGTAGGGGATAGTGAGACAAATTTGTTGTGGTTAGATTCATACAATGTCAATGGTCGTGGAGTAGAAAACGCCCAAGATCTGGATGCTTTGCCTACTTGGAGCGACAACTCAGGTAATGGATTTGTTTTTTCTGCCACCTCTGCCACGGAGGCGCAACAACCCACCTGGAACAGCGATGTGCTGAATGGTGTGTATCCGGCTGTGACAATTAGTAACTCCCAGTTTGGTTTTGAAGCCCCTGCAGGTTTCACAAGTTCATTGAGCAATTACACAATGTTGACGGTTGCGCGCCAATTTGCCGGTAGCTATTTCATTGAAAATAACACGACTGGAAATGGCGTCTTTGGCTTAAATCTGGCAAGTGGTGGTCTATACACTTTCAATGGAGCCGTGCAAACCACAGGAAACCTGAGCTCGGTGGCCAATCTGACTACCTGGCAGTTTGATGCGCAGGCAGCCAGTAGCACTGAAATCTATCGAAACGGAACATCTGTGTATACAGATAACGTATTCAATCCAATGTCGTTAGCCAATAACTTCTCTATCGGAAACAGGTATAATGGTGCTGCGCAAGCCACCACTGATTTTAGAGGTCGAATAGGGGAGGTGATTATATATAACAGTCCGATCAATACTGCACAGCGGATCATCGTGGAAAACTACCTGGCCGCTAAGTATGGATTGGCAATTGCTAATGATCTCTATGATTACCAAGGTATTTTCTTTTACGATGTTGTGGGAATTGGAAGCACAGCTTCTCTGGGGCAGCACTTAGAAGCCATGTCTGATAGCCTTCTGCTAATTAGTAATCCAATAGATTTAGACAGTGGTGAATTTGTATTTACCGGACATGACAATGGGGATAAATTATCTTGGACAACTTTTGAAGCACCATTATCTGGATCTAATGTTAGGAGAATTGCCCGGGAGTGGAGAGTAGATTTAGTAGGAGATCCTGGTAACTTCAGTTTTAAGGTCGACATTAATCGATTGCCCGCTCCTGAAAATGGCTTCACCCAGTATGTAGTTTACGTGGACAGTGATGGAGATTTTAATAACGGAGCTGAAATCTATCAGCTGGATTTCTCGCCTACTTCTAATCTGTATGTTTCAGATCAGATACCAGTAAATGTAGGAGACTATGTCACGATAGGGGTGCTAAAACCGGTTGTCGAGTTTGAACTTCTCACATCGAATGGTCTGGAATCTGTAGTCAACCCTAAAGTTGAAGTGACCTTGAACTTCGCCCGAGATGAAAATGTGACTGTGGATTTTGAAGCCACAGGAGGAACAGCACTTGCAGCAAATGTCGATTATCTACTACCAGATGGCACCTTAACCATTGCACCGGGAAATACAACTGCAGATATCGACATAGGCGTCATCAATGACAACATTCAAGAGCCTTCGGAAACCATTGAAATTACTTTGGCAAATCCTTCCTCAAATGTTTCGCTAGGTTCAGACGTTGTGCATGTCTACACGATCAACGACGATGATAGCGATGCAAAAGTTGAGTTCAATACCGTAGATTTTACAGTAGGGGAAGATGGTATTGATCAGACCATCGAATTGAGTCTCTTGGATATGGCTGATATGCCTACTACGAGTGATGGCTCCACCTATGCTTTTGTGAGCATACAGTCAGGAAGCACTGCCACGTTTGAAAGTGATTTCGATACCACTGGGATGTTTAATGGCGACACTTTGTATTTTCCAAATGGAAGTTCAAGTGCATCGTTTGATTTGTCACTGATTGATGATGCGGTATTTGAGGGTGATGAAACAGTGATTTTTAGGATCACAGGTGGCAATGCTAACATCGGAAGCGCAGATGAGCTAACCGTTACCATCACTGACAATGATACTCAGCCTACAGTGGCATTTGTAGAGACAGTTGCGTTTGGTCAAGAGTCCGTCTCACCCGTGCAGATAGACCTTGAGCTGAGTGAGGTTGCCGGCGTTGAAGTAGAAGTCAACTATTCCGTGACGAGCACAAATGCCACACCAGGTACTGATTTTGATCTTACGGATGGCTCAGTGACTTTTGATCCCGGGGAAATTGAGACTTCTATATTGCTAACCATCAACAATGATGCACTTCAGGAGCCCGGCGAGACGGTAACCATTACGCTAAGCTCGCCAGTCAACGCAGCTTTAGGGTCAAATGTGCAATTTGAATATACAATTCTTGATGATGACAACCTTGCCGGAGTTGGGCCGGGAGGGGTAGGCGATAATACGACCAACATTCTTTGGTTGCGAGGTGATGATTATGATGGAGTGACTTGGTCCGATCGATCAGGTAATAATATCGACGGAACAGTTTCTAATGCACCGGCGGTGAATGCTTCCAATACAGCGCTAAACAACCAACCTTCATTAACTTTTGACGGTACAGATGATTTTATTGATTTAGATAATTTCTCTGCTCCAGAAGGTGATTTTGATGTCTTTTTCGTCTACGAATCAAATGCTACCACTGCAGAGCAATATCTCTTTGAATCAAACGGAGGCGCATTAGGACGCCTGATTATGACCCATGAAGGAGCCTCTGGAAGCTTTTTTGACGGAAGTTGGAACGGGTCGAGAATAACAAGCACAAACCCACGTATTTTGCAATTTAGCCTACAGAGCGGAAGTGGTAATGCCACAGTCTATGCAGAAGGAAGTGTGCTTCAGGGCGGACTTACCTACGAGCAGGTAGGGATTGATGGATCTGATGTAGCCATTGGGAGTTTGAATACTGGAGCAATTAGATTCTTTAGTGGTGACATAGCGGAAGTAGTATTTTACAATTCCACTTTAAATGTGGCCCAAAGAAAAATTGTCCAGACCTACCTTGCTGAGCGCTATGGCATAGCAATAGCAGATGATCTGTATGACAATCCTGGCTATTCTGAGGATGTTGCCGGAATTGGCAGAGAAACAGCACTTGATCTGCACACAGAAGCTACTTCGGCAGGTCAACTTACAGTAAAAGATGCCAATAGTCTATCTTCAAGTGATGCTTCAGATGATGGTGACTATATGCTATTTGGTCACAATGGTGCATCTACTGGCACTTGGAATGCTACTCTAAATGCCGGCATTCAGAAGGTGGATAGGGAGTGGAGATTTGATGTAGATGGAACTCCTGGTCTGGTGACACTCGAGATTGACCTGGCAGCATTTGATGTTGGGTCTGCACCTGTAGGTTTTCCTACCTTATCGATATTAGTGAGTTCCAATGGAGATTTTGATAGCAACGTAGAGCGCATTTATTCGCTGAATAACATCTCAGGTTCACTATATCAGGCAACTGGTCTTGTGTTAAACGATAACGATGTAATTACCCTCGGAGCAATTAGAAATATTTCAGATGGTGGCTGTGCCGCAGGATGTGATTTCAGTGATGTGGGCACTTGGGTAACAGGCTTGATTCCTGGCAATGGCGATGATGTGTTTGTCGCCGGTGGAGACGTCATTAACCTTAGCGAGGATGTTTCAATTGGAAGTCTTACAATTGAAAGTGGAGGTTTACTTAATGTAGGTGGTTTCACGCTATCACTTGATCAAGATTGCATTACGCTTAATGGAGGCACTATCAACACTGGAAGTGGGGAAATTGAATATAGCAGAGCAGGAGACCAGTGCGTAACGGCCTTAGTGTACAATGACTTGATCTTGAGCTCTTCAGGAAGGAAGTTCTTGTTAGGAGACGTTACCGTAAATGGTAACCTGCGAGTTACTGATAACACTGTAGAGCTGGATGCGGAAAGCTTTGAAATAGACCTTGGCGGAAACTGGACCAATCAAGGTACTTTTACGCCAGACGGTGGTTTAGTTGTACTTAATGGAATCTCAGATCAGAGCATTCAAGCGACCGGAGCAGGGGGTGAAAATTTTGAAAAGGTTGTAGTAAATAAATCCAGTGGATCTTTGTTACTGGAAAGCAACGTAAGTATTGCTGATTCCCTGGAACTGATTTCTGGAGTTGTCAATCTACAAACAAATGATCTTACCATTTTAAACACCGAAGCTGACCACTTTAATGGAAGCGCTGCTAGTTATCTGCAATTAGATGGGGCAGGAGAGCTCTTTTTCTCAATTGTTCAAGGTGAGACTTATGACCTGCCTATAGGTGACAATGACGAATACAGTCCTGCAACATTTATAATAAATTCATTAAGCGGAAGTAATCCTTCTATAGGAATTAATTTGAGAGACAGCAAATACCCAGATATTTCTACTGACTTTAGTTACATATCCAGGTATTGGACTTTCAATGATTTTAACATCAGCTCGATAAGCTATGACTGGATATTCACCTATACTGATGCAGATATTGCAGGGGGTGTCGAGTCCTCGTTGGAGCCAATAAAATTTGATGGAAGCGAGGTTGATAATATATTGGACTTCCCGGATTACACGGTTTTCGTTTCTCAAAATCAGGTAAGCTGGCGTAATCTTACCAGTTTCTCCAGTGGCACAGCAGGTGTACAGGATGGAGGAATGCCACTGCCGGTGGAACTTTATTTCTTTGAAGCAATGCCTACAGAAGATGGTGATGTACAAGTCAATTGGGCTACAGCTACTGAGACGAACAACGATTTCTTTACGTTGGAGCGTTCTTTTGACGGAGAAAACTTTGTTGAGGTCGCTACTATTGAAGGGGCTGGAAACAGCAGTGACCTTTTAAACTATACTTTCCTTGATAAGCAACCGTATGTCGGTATTTCCTACTATAGATTAAAGCAAACTGACTTTGATGGATCATTTACTTTGAGCTATGTGGTCACGGTTAATATGGATATTAAGAATGCACTTTCTTACGAAATAGCACTCTATCCAAACCCTGCCAAACTAGAAGAAGGGGCTACCTTGCACATAAGTAATATGACTCCTGGTCTTAAGCTTATGACTAGAATCATTTCAATGGATGGGAAAATTGTAGAAAGTCGTGGGGTAACTGTAGATCGCAGCGGAGAAATAAGCGAGCATTATCTTTTGAGTTCAGGTGCTGCGCGTGGAAACTATTTGATATCTATTGAATCTGAGGGAAGGGTAGATTATCGGCGAGTGATTTTTAGATAATTGAAAAAGAGCTATCGGGACTTTAGCTTTTTTAGTAAATCCACTCGCAGTACTGCGGGGAGTCTGCTTACGGTTTCACTGGCTTTAGTCATGAGCATCTCTTGTTCAAATGAGTTTTTTCCGCAAGGCTTGTATGACTATCAAGTGGAAAGGTTGCTGAGTGGTGGAGACTCAAAAGAATGGTTTTTTACTTCTGATGACCTGGCATGCCAGGATTCGGTTCGATTGCTTTTTCAGCTTGAAGCCTTTGCAGAGGATGATTCTTTGATTGTCTCAGAAATCTTCAAAGGCCAAAGTTGCAGTCCTGATACGATGGCTGTAGGTAAATGTGATGCAAGTTCATTTACTGACGTACTTCTCTTTACGGATACGCTGAATTTTGATAGTGGAGAACAATGGATCATATCTGAGGTATCCTCAGATTTTCTGACTTTTAGACAACTACCTTCAGAAAACTTTCAAAACCTCATTTCAAAAAAGGCTGGTTTGTAGAAAAAGAAGCATCAGGTAAAAAGCTTGTTTTTTCCGCAAAATTGCATTGTTCGCCGAAATGTTTACAGTGAGTTGGTACTATCCGGTTAACTTACGACAAATATTTTAGAATAAGTATGCCCCGATTTTTGCCCTATTTGATATCTATTTCTCTTTTTACAGCATCCTTCACTTCCTTCTCACAGTCCCCGGGAGGAGTCGCTTCAGACTTACAGCTTTGGTACAAAGCAGACCAGGGAGCGGAAAGCGATGGATCAGGTACCGCTGCTACCAACCTAGACCCGGTGCAGATCTGGCAGGATCAATCGGGCAATAACTTTGACGCAGATCAGTCTGCGACAGCAGGATCAAGACCAACATTTACTGGCAATCTAATCAACGGTAATCCAGCCCTGGTATTTGATGGTGCCAATGATTTTTTTCCAATCAGTACTTTGAATTATGCGACTGCCGGGTCACTTACCGGACTGACATTTTATACTGTACTTTCTACAACCAATACGGGAGAAGGAAACATTATTTCTTTTGATAGATCAGAATATTTCAGGTTTGCTACAAACCATAATAATCAGGGAGGCTTTGGTCTAGGTACTGCCGCAAATGGTGGAGCAATTGATGATTTTAATGCGACGGGTACAATTGAGATCGATGGCATCCCTCACATTCTAGGGGCTAGTGTGAATACATCCACTGTTGGCATCAACAAGTTTGCCTACTTCGACGGTACGATCAATAATAGTAAGGATGCTGGGTCCACAGCTATCGGTACAGGAACTACTCGTTTTGGATTCATAGGTACTGGCTCAGAGGCAACCGCTTTCAATGGGGATACAGGTCCGAATAACTACTTAGAGGGTGATTTTTCGGAATTCATCTTTTATGAGCAAGAGCTAAGTGAGGCGGATCGCCAGCGAGTAGAGACCTACCTAGCCCTTAAGTACGGAATCACACTCTCCACTGATACCGATGGGGATGCCGTGACTTTAGAAACAGGTACCATAGATGAAGGAGATTATGTTACTTCCGGTGGAGCTACCGTATGGGATGCCAGTGCAAATAGCGCTTATCATTTCCAAATTGCTGGCGTGGGTCGTGACGATAACAGTGGTCTCCTGCAAACAACCTCGCAAAGTGTAAATAGCAACTCTGTTCTTAGTATCACAGAGACCTCTTTTAATGACCAAGAATTTGTGGTTCTTGGAAACAATAACGTAGGGTTGACTTCTTCTACAAGCGCTTCATCTTTCGAGCGTCAGTTGAATCGGATCTGGAAAATTCAAAATAATGGTACAGATGTTTCAAACATTGACCAGATAACACTTGATGTCTCAGACATTTTGGTGCTTCCAGACAATATAGCAGACATTGCACTTTTAATCGATTCGGATGAGGATTTTTCAGATGCAACTGTACTTACTCCGGACCTGTTTACTTCCAACACGATCACTTTCAACAATGTTGATTTAACAGGTGTCACCTTCTTTACGCTGGCATTTAACCTACCTGCTCCAGCAGGTGTTTCCAGTAATCTTACATTTTGGTTCAAAGCGGATGATGGTGCTAGAGAAGCTTTTGGGAATCCTGCAGATGATAGTGATCAAATCAGGTTTTGGAGAGATCAATCAGGAAACGGATTTGACGGACAGCAGGATAACAACGCTGAGCGCCCAGTATTCAATAACTCAACGAGTCAAATCAATTTCAATCCTGTTATCACCTTTGATGGTGCCACCCACATGTCCATCAATGATCTTAATTATGACATCACAACCAATACACTTGATGAGATTACCATTTTCTCGGTAGTAAAGAGTACCCAATCTTCTGAAGGTATTGTAGTTTCATACGATAGATCTTCCTTCTACCGTCTTGCCCTAAATCACACCAATAACCCAAATTTTGGTCTTAGTACCACCGTCGAAGGTTCGACTGATGTTATTGATGATAATAATGCGAATACCAGTGCTTCGGATGGTTTGGCACACATAATTGGTGGAGACTACTCTACAGCTACTGATCAAAAGCGACTCTTTATTGATGGCGATACCGACAATACTTTTGTAGCAGCACATGGTGCTACGGGAGGCAACTTGGGCCTATCAACTGAGGTGCCAAGATATGGTTTCATCGCCGCTAACTCAGAAGCCAATGACCCAACCGATGGTGGTAGTGGCGATGGAATAGTCGGAGATATTGCTGAAATTATTTATTTCGAAGGAATTCTTAGTAGCGCTGAATTAGCTCAGGTACAGTCATATCTTGGTATCAAATACGGAATTACTCTGGCGGATGACTACATTGCTGGTGATGGAACCACAGTGGTATGGGATAATTCAGCCAACATTGGATACAATGAGCTTATTGCAGGTATTGCACTAGATGCCACTTCGGACCTTGACCAACCACAGTCCAGGAGCGAATCCTTAGGAAGTATATTGGCAGGAAGTGATGCGGGTTTAAATGATGGAGATTACGTCCTCTGGGGTTCCGACAATGGGGATTTGTCAACAGTTACTGGTACAACGGGACCTCAAGACAGTCGATTCAACAGGATTTGGAAATACCAGGTCGAGGGTACTACTACAATGCTGGATCAACTCACTTTTGATCTGTCCGAAACGGTCATCAAGCCCACCTCTCTATCTAATTACTCTCTGGTAATTGATGATGCTGACGATTTTGGTACGCCTGTAAGAGTGATTACTCCTACTAGTTTAACTGATGGGGTATTACAATTTGACAATGTAGATCTGACCTCTGCAAGCTTTTTTACGGTAGCAGTATCTCCGGATCTGGACAATGATGGTGTTGCGGATGCCACGGATTTGGATGATGATAACGATGGCATTTTAGATACTGATGAGCTCGCTGCTGCAAATGATGATCCGGACGGTGATGGAATAACCAATGATCGTGATCTGGACAGTGACAATGACGGTATCGGAGATTTGTATGAGGCAGCTGCAGGTACTACACTTTCCTCACTTGATACCAACGACGATGGAATTCTGGATGGTGCTGTCGGAGCAAATGGTCTGCACAACTCTATTGAAACGGATGATACAGGGGGAGCGGCAGTGACCTACACAATTTCGAATTCAGATGGCCAAGGTCCTTTAGATTATTTGGACCTGGATTCTGATGATAATGGAATATCTGATCTGGTAGAGAGTGGTAGATCTACTGGGCTTGATACCGATGATGATGGCCTTTTTGAGGGCACCGACACAGATCTAGATGGAGTTCCGGATGTAATTGATCCTGAGTTGTCGGTTTTTGGGTCCACCTCGCTTTTACCTATTGATCAAGACGGAACGGGAGAACCGGACTTCAGGGATTTAGATAATGATGACGATGGGACCAATGACATCATTGAAGTAGGCTTAGGAGATGCAGATGGCAATATGGATGGAAGGCTGGACGGAACGACAGATGCAGATAATGACGGAGTATTCGATGACTCTTTTACGGTAAGTGGTTCTCCATTACTTAGAGACAATGATGCCGCAGTTTTCGGAGAAATTGATCTTGCAACACTTCTTACAGGTGGTGGAACTGATTGGTATAGCTATAGATCTGGAAACTGGGACGAACCTGACAACTGGACACTGGATCCATCAGGAACTACTAGGATCAATCCTGGAGGTTTGATTCCGGAAAATCTGGTAGATAATGTAACCATACTCAATGGTGATGAAATTACGCTCAATTTTGATGGCTTGGTGGTCTCTTCAGTGGTTGTTGAAGAGGGAGGAATCCTGAATGTAGGAACTACTGTGAATCACAACTTTAATGTCATCAGTGGAGCGGGGGTCATTCGTCTCGCTAGCGATGAGTTTCCTAGCGGAGTAACAACTGATTTTGCAGCCATTACAGGAGGTACGGTGGTTTATCGAGATCAATCCCCCGCTGTGGATTATGAGCTTACTGTTGCACGCACCTTTAACAACGTGGTTTTTAATTCTACTGCAAACACGATTACACTCAAAGCAGATCTTACACTGAATGGCAGCCTTACAGTGGAATCAGGCACATTGCAGATCAATGATAACACCGGGGACAGTTACACGGACAATACTACGCCGCTATCTATTCTGGTAAACGAGGACATCACCATAGATGATGGAGCAAACATTACTACTGGAAATGTGGATGCATCCATAGAGATAGGATCGAGTGGAGTTTTTAATTTTCACGAGATCGAACTGTTGGGCAACTTCACTAACAATGGTACAGTAAACTTCACCAATTTCGGCCCAACCACTATCAGCGATGGTAGGTACAGGGATAAGTATCCTACCGCTTCGGATGTTGATAATAACACAGGCACAAATCAAATTCCAATGGCCGAATTTGGTGCTGTGGAAGTGCTTTTTACCAATGGTCTTGCGGATCAGCTAATAACTTTAAATGGTCCTTCGGATTTTTATCGGGTAGAAATTGCGAAGGGTACAAGCCAGACTTTTATTGCGGAATTCAATGCAAGTGCGCAGGCTAATTTTAGACTCTTGGGCAGAATTGCCATGAACATGAGCGATGATTCGGGAGATACGCCCAACATCGCAAACCACAGAGCACTTGGTCTGGAGGCCGGAATCTTAAAGCTGGGGACAAATATCGTCATTGATCAAATCGCAAAAAATGATCCCAATGGCAGTGCACCAACTACCCAGGGCGGAAATAGAAACTACATCATTGACCTTGATGCGCAACTTTGGATTTCTGAGAATGCTCAGGTTACAAAATCGAATGACTGGGGAATTCATCCTTTTGGAAAGCTGAAAGTATCAGACGATGGGCTTTTGACCTTTACGGGCACAGGGCAGCGAACCATATTAGTCGATAACCAGGGAGTATTTGAGATGACCGGGGGTACCGTTGATATTACACAATACAGAAACAAAACGGGTGCAGATGGTCCACCTAGAGGGTCCTTTATCATGACCGGAGGTACCATGAATGTTGGAAATGGTGCGGTTGATGGCAATCACGCAATATTTAGCGTTCCATGGGCGGAGCAGAGTTTTGTTTTGAATGCCTCAGATGACGCAAATCCTCCTACTATCAACATCATACTGGATGGAAACAGAGGAAAAGATAATGCTGCTGTACAGATCGGTGCTGCAGATGGAAACTTTGACGTAGGTGTGAGCAACCTTAACATCATACATACCAGTAATACCGACTACAAAATATCATCAACCGCGCCGCTTTATAATTTGTCTTATAATAATTCCGGAACAGGCGAGCTAATCATTACTGAGATTGAAGATTCTAACGATGATCCACCTGTATCAGGGGTACAGCCAGACGACAACACTGGAGCCACACCTTCCCCTTCTCAGGTGGGATTACCACTGACAATCGAGAATGATTTTACCATCACGGATGGACGTTTTGATGCGAACGATTTTGATATTACGATTGGCAACCTGTTTACAATTGTATCGGGTGGCGAGTATGATGCTGGTAACAACACGACATTGTTTAACGGAACCTCAGCAGTTCAAAGGATAATTTTAAATGGAGCAGACCCTCTCCTAGGTGGGTTTAATAACCTTTCTTTTACAGGTACTGGAACTACAAAAGAAGAAATAGGTGACCTGACCGCTTTTACTATTCTTGGTGATTTGTCAATTGGCGCTGGAGTTACGTTCGATGATGGAGGAAAAACTATCACTGTGAATGGAAACATTGAGAACTCTGGGATTCACGAAACAGATTTCGCTGCTCCCGGAAGCATCATCTTATCTGGCGGGGCTGCGCAGCACACTATAGGAGGAGACGGTAACGGTAGATTCGAAATACTCACGCTGAATGATCCTCTTGGTGCCACCTTCTCTGCGGCTCAGCAAATAGACAGCGTGCTTAATCTGGTTGATGGAATATTAGATATCAATACGAACCAGTTGACCATTAACAGTACGGCAGCAAATCCAATCATAGACAATAATCCAGGTGATGGTGCTACCAATAACTTTGATGCAACCAGGATGATACAAACTTCAGGAAATGCGAGTGATGGAGGCCTTAACTATTATTTTGATGCCAACGTTGCGGATCCAGGAGCAGTTCTTTTTCCAGTAGGTACAGATGCAAATGCCACAGTTAGATATACCCCTGGTCTTGTCGATCTTTCCGCAATAACTGATGATGGATTTGTGAGAATGCGAATGGCTGATGAAGAACTACAAACAGTTGACGTCACTGCACTAGCGAGTAATCTTTTAACTTACTATTGGAGGGTCTCAAATACTGGTTTTGATACAGCACCCACAGTGGATTCTTATGTTTTTTCCGCTGTGGATAGCGATGATCCTGATGCGGGTGCCACTCCTACTGGCTTACCAGTCAATTTTGTGCCGGGTAAGGTGCTTGATGAAAGTCCATTTACTAGGTCTCAAGAGAATACCTCAAACATTGCAAATTTGGATATTACTTTTAACGGTAATGGATCAGGGTTTACATTACAAGATGCAAACTATACTGCTGGAGATGGGACTACTACACTATTTACTGGATCTCCGGAAATCTACTATAACAACATAGCTGGCGGAAGTTCCAATCAGGCTTGGGATGCAGCTTCATCCTGGTTTACTGATGAGGCGAGGACTATAGCTGCTGCTGATTTCCCAAGAGCCGGTGATATTGCTGTAGTGGGAGGAAACAATTTCAACGAAGGTGTAACCATAAGTGGTACTCAAGAAGCAGCTGAGGTAATATTTGACCGTACTGGAACTTATGTTGACTTGGAGGATCTACCTCGATTACGGTTCTCTCCAACAGATCAATTGACTGTGAGTAAAGTATCGGGTGTTGGGGACATCTACTTACAAAGGAACTTAAGCAATAATGCAACCCTAAATGCAGACATTGGCGACTTTGCAGCAAATGATACTAGTTTGGTTCAGGTATATCTGACTCAAAATGGTAGTTATACAATCAATGATGGTGACTTCTTTACAGAGTTTCCTTCTCTTCGTATTTATGGCCAGCTCGCTGGTTATCAGCGGGATGTGACATTTGCTTACGATTTCACAGCAAAAAGGCTTCTGGTAGATGGTCAAGGGACGTTGATTGTTGGTGGAAACTACACTATAGAGGGTGAAACAGATCTTGGCTTTACAAGCTATGGTCGTATCCAATTTCCTAATGGAACAGAGGCATTTACGTTTGTAACGGATAGTATTCGAACTGCAAACAATAAAAACACTTCAGATACAAATCTGCAAGCAATAGAAGTTATCCCTGGAAATGCAAATGCTGTAGATCACAGGCTGGTCGTGAATAGCAACATAATTCTGGATTTCTTTGACACTGAGAATGTTGGTGTTGACAATGTTAATATCGACCTATATAATTCTGACACTGAAAACAACGTGATACTGGAATTTACTGGTGAAGGTGTTCACTCTTTCTCGAATGACTTTTCTCCCGGTCAATATAACATTGAGTTATATAGAGTGGTGGTAAATAAAGGGGCTTCCCAAACAAATGTTGTATCTCTCGATACGGATCTTACTATAAATGGATCTTCAAATGGTGTAACAAAGCCTATTGTGCTTCAAAATGGTACATTAGTACTCAATGATCCTGGAATTGATGTTACTGTTAGTAGCGGTATTGGCGAGGCAGATTTTGTGATACCGGCAACCTCTGCACTAGAGGTCAGGAGCGGAACTGTAAGAATTACCAAGACAGGAGTCGGCGATGGAAACGGGTTGCGTTTAAATGGTCGCCTTGCTGTAACTGGTGGAGATGTAATTCTGGATGGCGGACCAACAGCCGATAACTATATTCAATATGGTAGTGCAGGCGCTGCAGAACTTGAGATCACTGATGGAAACCTGGTAGTTGGTTCCCAATTGCGAAGAAACATCCTCACTGGGGATGGGGTAATTGAGTACACCCAAACGGGAGGCACTGCAATTTTTGGTGCAAATGTTGCTCCTGAAAGTAGTCGTGGGGTATTCGAGATTCTTAATTCAGGAACGCCCGGATCAAGTTCTTTTAAGCTCAGCGGAGCAAGCTCAGTATTTGCACTGGTTCACGCACAGGATGCACCGCTTTCAGGTACCTTCATCATCGGAGATGATGTAAATGTAAGTGTTTCGGCTGATGCAATCATAGATTTTGGATTTAATGGGACTGTTGCCTCTTCAACCTACCAAAACGACCTTAACGAAAGGTACTTAGTCAGCTCTTCTGCTGCCCTACCGAATATTAGAGTGGATGATGACAATAATAATTCTCCTATTGTTGAGATGATAGAACGTGATCTTACGGTTACCAACAACCTTGAGATTTTAAATGGGGGTTCTTTTTTAGCAGGTGGTTTTGATCTTACGATAAATAATGGTTTTACCAACAATGGAACTTACACACCAGGATCAAATACGACAATCTTTAACGGAGCTTCGCAAGTGGTTGACGGTACTACGGCTACCACATTCAACAATCTTCGGGTCAACCCATCTACAAGTCTTACCCTTGCTAATTCTATTACGGTCAATGGCAACTTGGATGTTCAGACAGGAATGTTAGACGATAATGGAAATCGCATAACGCTCTTGGGTAATTTGAGTCTAACCACGTCTATCGAGAGTGATGGAACCGGCAATGGTGGAGTCTCTTTTGATGGTGTTTCTGCACAGACCATGACTTTACCGGATGGTGATGCTACAATTGACAAATTGATAATCAACAACCCTAACGGTATTGCGCAGAATGAGAATTCGGGAGTTGCCACAGTCTTGACGATCAATGACGAACTAGCGCTGGACAATGGCTTGATTGAACTTGGAGATAACAGAATCATCTTTGACCCTGACGCAGTAGCCACCTCTTCCACAGGTTTTGACGAAACGAAAATGATTTCTGTGAATGGCGTGAAGCGTAGTGATGGTGTGGAACGACAGTTTTTGGCTAACACCAATGTTGTGCCATTTGAGATCCCAGTCGGTACACCTGATAAGTATACCCCAGTTACCTTGGATGTGGATGATTCTGATGATCCAGGGTCGATTCTGGTAAAACCTATCAATGCGGTCCACCCTAGTGCGAACGCTGCGCTTACTGGTCCTACTGACGAGTTAGACGCACTTAATTACTATTGGCTGGTAACAACTGATCCAAGCAGTGTTACAGGATTTCAAGGAAGTATTTCGTTTCAATACCTGGAGGACGATGCAAATAATCCTGGTCAGAATGAATCTACCTGGGAGGACAAAGCAGCCAGACTTATCGCACCGAATTGGTTCAAACCATCTGGCAACTTGGTTGATATTACCAACAATATCATGACTTTTACGAATAGTGATCTTTCATCATTTGGAGGTACTACTTTTGATGGCGAGTTTACAATAGGAAATGACATTCCAGACGAATTGGCCCAGTATCGATCCAATCAGGACGGTCTATGGAACGTTGGCTCAAATTGGGACATAGAAAATGATGGCGATGGTCTGTTTGATGATGGAAATGGGGTACCACAGCCGGGTACAGTAGTAATTATTGATTCTGATGATGAGATAACTATGTCTTCAAGCACAGATGACGATCAGAATATTTTCAGCCTATTGATTGATGAAGACGGGATATTGGATGTTGCCGATTCTGATGGTCACAACTTTGGTGACATTTCGGGCACTGGAACGCTAAGGATCAGTAATCCTACCCTCCCTGGAGGGAATTACGATGCGTTCTTCCTAACCACGGGTGGCGCTCTTGACTTATCAGGAACCGGTGGATATACCATTTCTCCAGATTTTGCCTCAGGAGTGAGAGGCTTGACTGTCTCCGGTGGCGGCACCAAAGTCTTACCAGCTATTGCGATAAATGTTGGGGTGGAGGGAATCAATCTCTTAGAGAACGCTTCTTTAAATAATCCGAACAACAATACCATGATTACCTCTGGGGATGTGAATGTGAATACCACCGGTTCTTTTGCGCTAGGTTCAGCAGTTGCATCTCTATCGGCTGTCAACTTTAATATGACGGCTGGAACCTTCACGACAAGCGGTGCTGCAATGGATCTTTCCGGAAACCTGGCAATAAATGGTGGAACCTTCACTGCCGGTAGCGCAACCCATACAGTAGCCGGAAACTTCAATTTAAGCGGTGCTGCTACATTTAACAGAGGTGCAGGACGAATCACTTTTGACGGGACCGGCGATCAAACAATTACCGGAACGGCAATTAACTTTCATAATTTGAGAGTTGACAAAACGGGTGGCACTATGACTTTAGCTGCAGGTTCTTCGGCACTTATAAATAATAGTTTGGGACTTTTCAATGGGAATATTTTAGGTATCGGTTCCGGCTCTCAGCTTCGCTTGGTTGGTACAGCTAGGTATACTACAGGTTCTGATGGATATGTGGATGGACCTCTGTTTAAGGACCTTGCTGATGACGTAACAACTCCTTTTGTATTTAGAATTGGCGAGGGTACTAATTATAAACCAATCACTATTGATCCTCTCAATGGCTCATATGTAGGTGACATTACCTGGGAGGCTGAATATTATCAGGCTAATCCTACCACGTTTAGTAGTCCTGAAAATAGTATTGAGGACCTCAATTCTATAGAAATTAATGCCGTATCAGCTGAGCAGGTGGAAGTTATCTCGTCTTCTGAGTTTTGGAGATTGGATGATGGAGGCGGAGGTGGTGAGTTAGATGTAATCACTTTAAGTATAAATGGTACTAACAGTGGTGTATCTGCAGCTGATTTAAATGATGAATTTTTGCAAGTGATGGTTTGGGATGAGATTAATTCTGAATGGGATCACTTGGGTGGAGATAGTGAAGGGACTGATCCAAGTTCAGCAGCCGTGAGATCAACTGAAGTCCTGAGTTTTACCGAAAAAATTGTAACGCTAGGGGCAGAAAGCAATACATCTTTACCTGTAGAGTTGCTAAACTTTGACGCAGTGATTCAGGACAATGTCACAACGCTCACCTGGGAGACCGCTACAGAATTGAACAATGACTATTTTGAAATACAGCATTCCTTTGATAATGTGACTTATGAGACGGTGGGTACAGTAAAAGGGAATGGGACCACCAATCAAGTGATGTCATACACATTCATTCACAATGATCCTTTTCTAGGAGCAAACTATTATCGTCTGCGGCAAGTGGATTTTGATGGAAAGTCAGAAGTGCATGAGACGATCCTTCGTTTCAATGATCTTGTGCGTGCGGGTATAGAGGCATTTGTCTACCCTAATCCTGCAACTTCTTCAGACTTGAAAATACGATTAGTGAGTGGAGATAATAACACAGTAGTGCGGGTCAAGATCGTGAATATCACGGGCCAAGTATTCTTCGAGAAGCAATATACTGGTGCACTGTACTTGGATGAGAAAGTAGAAATCGACCAGGAAATGAGTTCCGGTATTTATTTTGTTGAAGTGCAACAAGGTGCCAATCTTGAACGTCAAAAGCTGATAATCAAGTAGAACCGCTTAAAATCCATTTAAATAATTTACATAGCAGCAGGCCACAAAGCCTGCTGTTTCTGTTCTTAGGGTGTTGGAGCCAAGAGAGACAGGAGTAACACCTTTTTTTCTGGCTATTGCAACTTCAGCATCCGTAAAGTCTCCCTCAGGACCGATGAAAATCTGAGCGTCACTGGATTTTTCAGCTGATACATACAGCTGCTGATTTTCAATGTCTACATGAGCTAAAAATCTGTTTCCTGCCACTTGATCATTTAAACAGTCTAAGAATGGACGCACAGCATTAATCTTCAGGAGAAAAGGATTTCCTGATTGTTTCATCGCACTAACTGCTTTTTTTTCTAAACGATCAATCCTGATTTTACGCCGCTCTGAGTTTTGGGAAATAAAAAAACTAAGATGATCTACGCCAATTTCTGAAAGTTTCTCTACAAGCCATTCCATCCGATCTGTGCTTTTGGTCGGGGCTATGTATAGATGCGTTTGAAAGTCTTTTCTCCCACTTTTACTGCTACTTTCTACCAGATACGAACACGCTTTGTTGGAAACTTCTTTTAAAATTCCTGCAAACGAATTGCCTTTACCATCCATAATCGTGATCGTGTCACCTACTTTATGTCGCAATATTGTAGCGCAGTGACGCGATTCAGCTTCTGGTAAAATTCCTCCATTCTCGTTTGCGTTAGGATCGTAAAATCTATTCATACTACAATGGTAACTATCAACCTTAGTTTTATTTGATTGCTCTATCTTCGCCTCAAAATTTATGAAAGCAGCAGAAATCCACACCAAAAAAGGCGTCATGAAGATAGAATTCTTCGAAAAGGATGCCCCTAATACAGTTAAGAATTTTACGGAGCTTGCCGAGAAGGGCTTCTATGATGGACTTACTTTTCATCGTGTGATCCCCGATTTCGTGATTCAAGGAGGATGTCCAAGGGGTGATGGAAGTGGTGGTCCCGGGTACCACATTGATTGTGAATTGGATGGAGACAATCAATACCACGATAGGGGAGTGCTTTCCATGGCCCACGCGGGAAGAAATACCGGTGGTTCACAGTTTTTTATTTGTCATAGTAGAGATAATACCGCACACTTAGATCGCAATCACACGGTCTTTGGGAAAGTGGTAGAGGGATTGGATGTTATCGATCAGATTAAAGAAGACGATGTGATGGAAAAGGTTGTGATATCTGGGTAATTATCCTCGTTTCTTCGCGTGATATCAAGCTGCCGACTGCTCTTTTTAGTACCGGAAGTTTTCCGTTTCAAATAGGGCTTGTTAGGTCTTCCGTACTGCATAGACATCTTTTCTTCGGTCCTTTAGGTTTCGTACGCTACCATGTTCATGCAGCTCTGTCAGTAGCGAAAGGTCAAGGTCGGCGATCAAAATCATTTCCGAATTTGGGGTAGCTTCTGCTTTGATACCATTGGTAGGAAAAGCAAAATCACATGGAGTAAATACCATCGACTGTGCAAACTGGATATCCATATTGTGCACGTTAGGTAGATTGCCCACGCTCCCTGCAATAGCTACATAGCATTCATTTTCAATCGCGCGGGCCTGGGCACAGTTTCGCACCCTCGAGTACCCGTTCTGTGTATCCGTAAGAAAGGGAACAAACAAGATGTCTATTTCTTCATCGGCCAAAATGCGCCCAAGCTCCGGGAACTCTATATCGTAACAGATGAGAATTCCCACCTTTCCACAGTCCGTGTCATAAGCTTGTATACTATTACCGCCCTTAAGCCCCCAAACTTTATCCTCGTCTGGAGTGACGTGAAGTTTTACGTAGCGCTCAATAGATCCATCCCGCTTGCATAAGTAGCCAACATTATAGAGCGACTCCTCCTCTAGTTCTGGCATACTACCTGTGATGATGTTGATATTGTAGGACACAGCCAATTTGGAGAATCTTGTTACCACTTCACTGGTAAATTCAGCCATTTTCCGAATCGCATCGGACTCTGGTAAGTCATTGTAGGCGGCCATCAGTGGTGCATTAAAGAACTCAGGAAAGAGTGCAAAATCAGATCGGTATCCGGAAACAGCATTCACAAAATACTCTGCTTGCTGCATTACATCGTTCAGGTCTTTGTAGGGCCGCATTTGCCATTGTATCAATCCCAGCCTTACAATCTTCTTTGTAGTTTTTGTAGAGTCTACTTCCTCCTCAAAATAGATATTGTCCCATTCCAGCAGGACTGCATATTCCTTGGAAGCGGTATCACCCTCTAGATATCCCTTCAGGATCTTTGAAGGATGAAAATCATTGGCTAGCTGAAAATCCAGTACCGGGTCATGAATCTCTTTTTGCTTTACTTTCTCAATATATTGCTTAGGGGTGAGGTCATCTTTATGCTTGTGATAGTTTGGAATACGGCCGCCGAAGGCAATGCCTTTTAAATTCAATCGCTCGCAGAGTTCCTTCCTGTAATCATATAGTCTGCGGCCAAGTCGCAAACCGCGAAATTCTTTCTTGATGAAAATGTCGATTCCGTACAGTATTTGTCCATCTGGGTTGTGCGTTCCAAACTGATAGTCTCCGGTGATCTCTCGGTACGTGTGCCTTCGCTGCGCAAGTTTTTCAGAAACAATAATGGCCAGTGCACATCCGGCTATTTTGTTGTTTACCTTGATTACCACCTGACCTTCAGGAAAGAGTGAGATCATTTTTTCAATTTCGTACTTTTCCCAGTAGCTATCCTCCACTTCATTGTATGCTTCGATCATCGCAGCTTTTAGCTCTTGATAGTCGGCCATACTTAGGTAGGTCAGTTCAATGTTTTCAATGTCGATATCCAACTCTTGCATAATGTAAAATTAGAGTACACAGGGCTTTTTGAAGCGCTTACCCTCATGATGAATAGTCCAACTCCAATCTTCAAATTTTGAAAGAGAATCTTGGCTAAATTTTTTCGTTACTCATTTGAATTTATTTGCTATCAAGCAATGCGAATGAGATATTCGCGTCCTTTATTTCTCAGCTAGAAAACCAGCATTTTTTATGATTAATGTTAGACTAATCATTGGATCTCTTTTCATTGTAAGCTCTTGGGGGCTTTTTGCTCAGGATTCACTTATGCAGAGGTACGATGAATTAATTCAGGGTTCCGAAACCTTCAATCAGTATAAGGTAATTCCAAGAACATCTATCGACGCATTTTGGAGGCAAGTGCTTGACACTTTAGAAGAAAATAGTAAGTCAATAAAGTCTCTTAGTTCCATTGTGGAAATGCAGCGCGATTCTCTCCAAGCTGGATCTATTAAACTCGGGTCCATTCAATCCCGACTGGACGAAAGTTTATCCTTAAATGACTCGATAAATTTCCTGGGTTTAGCTCTCACTAAAACTGCGTATCACCTGATTGTGTGGGGTATAATTTTAACGCTGGCTGGGTTAGCAATCCTGTCTTACCTAGTAAACTTAAAAAACAAAAAAGTGACTGTCAGATCAAAAAGAGAGTTAGAAACATTACAACTAGCCTTTGAAGAACACAAAAGTCAATCAAGAGAAAATCAAGTGAAGCTAAAAAGAGAATTGCAAACGGCTATTAACACCATCGAGGAGATGAAAAGAGTAAGGTAAAGATCTGTGCTAAGTTTTGAGACCAAGTAATTCTTGATTTACGTTGGGCTTGTCAAAATGGCTTTGATTCGCAGGATTTGAAACGAGTGCAATAGTGTTTTTAAAGCTATATGAAGTAGTAAATAGTAAAGAACCCCACTTCCTTAAGGTGGGGTTCTTATTGATTGATACCTAGTATCAATCAGCCTTAGTTTTTGCTAATGGCTATTTGCATAGCCTAAGGGTCAAGAGACCCTTAGGCTACTGGATTAATTTTTGATGAATCGGATGGTAGAAGGCTCTTCGCCAATCATTAGCTGTATGTAGTATGTACCATAGGAAAGCGCGCTTACATTAAGTAATAGTTCGTTTCCTTCTTTTTCAATGATTACCGGTACGCGATTACCTCTCACATCTATTACATTCAATGCATCCAGTGACTCATTGAACAAGTCTGACAATTGAATACTTAAATTGTCGGTTGCAGGATTGGGATATATTCTGAAAATATCCTCGTCCAAAGCCAACGGTGCATCGGCTACTGTAAAAGCTATCGAGTAGTTTCTTACAGTCTCACCATCCTCCGCCGTTACCGTTACATTGGCAGTACCGGGCAAAGTTGTGGCAGGAAAAACAGTCACCATAGCATTCGCATCCGTAGCAGTAGCCGTTACTGTTGGTACCACAGAAGTTCCCGAAGGAAGATCTACGTCGTATGTAAATGTACCAGTAGAAAAACCCGAAACTGTCGCACCATCAACTTGAAGATCACTCAAACTTGCATCGGTATTTGGAGCAATTGTGAATGCCACAGTGTATGTGCTGGTGGTAGTCCCATTTTCAGCAGTCACCTCAACACTTGTAGTTCCTGGCAGCATTTCAGCAGGTGTGATTGCAATAGTGGCATTGGCTGCATCAGAGGCTGTAGCTGTTACCGTTGGAACGGTCGTTGTATTAATAGGTAATTCAATACTGTAGTCAAGGGTGCTGCTACTGAAGCCAGAAATTGTAGCACCATCCACTTGAAGATCACTTAGGGAGGAATCATCATTATCTTGTGCAACCGTAAAGTCTACTGTATAGGTAGTATTTGTGGAACCATCCTCTGCTGTCACCAAAATACTTGTAGTACCAGGAAGATCCTGGGCGGGAGTGACAGACACAGTTGCTTGATCGTCAGTAGGCGTACCTACCACCGTGGGCACTACTGTAGTTCCAAAAGGCAGTTCTACTGCGTAGCTCAGGGTTGCTGCATCAAAATTATCAAGTGCTGAGCCATTCACGGTGATTTCACTTAGTGTGGCGTCTGTGCCCAGATCTGAAACGGTAAAATTCACCGTGTAGGTACTGGTAGTTGTTGCATCTTCTGCTGTAACTAAAATTGAGGTACTACCTGGTAAACTAGTTGCATCGGTGATGCCGGCCGTAGCATTGGCATTGCTCGTTGTTACAGTTACGGTTGGCACTTCTGTCGTCCCGAATGGTAGCGCGACATCATATACAAGAGTTGCTGAAGAGAACTCTTCAATAGATGTCCCGTCAACTTGTATGTCGCTCAGCGAGGCGTCATTGCTCGGTCCGCCGGCTGCCTGTGTAATGTCATCAATCAAGAAAACACCGCTGGTAGTTTGATTGAATGCAGCAAAAATCACTATTCTAGAATAGGCACCAGTAGCATCCACTGTACCATTATTTGCTGTGGAGAAATCAAAAGTGAGTTCTTGCCATCCTGTACTACTGGCGGTGGCAAGCACTTCCACGTCTGGTGCACCACTGGCACCTCCCTCAAATTTCATCAAAACAGGGAGATTGCTTACTGCTGTATTGAACTGCATTGAGAGCTCCTTTCCACCACTGATGAAATCGACGGGCTCATCTAAGGCAAGGGATATTCCTTCAAAGTTCACACCGGAGTTGGTAATCTCACCTACTTGATTGCTTGCATCATCTGGATCACTTACTAACGCGAAAGAGGCGCCGTTAAAACTACCAAAAGTTTGGTCTGCAGTTTCAAAATCTAGGGGCAGTGCGACCGGATTTATAAAATTGACGCTGTAAGTATTTGTAACTGTGGCATCCTGAGAAGTTACTTCAATCGTGGTAGTTCCAGGAATTTCCGTGGCATCTGTTTGCATTGCCGTGGCATTCGCATCGTTTAAGGTGAAGGTGACGTCCGGCACAAGCGTGGTTCCTGCTGGAAGGATTACGTTGTACGAAGTAACCGCTGGGGAAAAGCCAGCAATCGTGGTCCCATCAACTTGCAGATCACTTAAAGAAGCATCCTTTCCTGCTTGTGTAGGCTCTTTCCAGAGGTAGACATTATCAATGTAGATTGTGTTGTTTGAGGCAAAGGTGACCAGGAACTGGGCCAAATCTGACCTGGTTGTATTACCGGTAAATGCACTTACAGGTACATCAAGCGAGATCCAGGTTCCTGTTTGCAATGCAGGAATTTCTCCATTCTGTGTTTGCGTCAATGTCAACTCGAAGACTGAAGATTCTGCACTACCTCCGCCAAAATCCACCATTTTAAGAGCCACCGCCTTGTTAGCAATGTCATTTGGGGTCCAAAAATCCATGTGAAATTCGGTCATCGCAGAGGCATTGATCTTGTTTCCAGAAAAATCAAAAGCAAAGAAATTTGGATTGAGTGTGTACTTCAAAGTGTTGTTTCCGGCTATCATGATCTCTTCCAACGCAGCTTCATCAAAATCTGCCGAGTAATTGATTCCGGGTGCATTAGTGTAAGCATCACTGTAAAGCGAAATCACATCTGCTGCATTCCTTGTTGGAGGAGTTGGTGCCGCTTCCGTGGGTTCCGGTAGATTATTGGTAACCTGACCTAAAATAATATCATCTATCAGAAAGGTAAAGTCAGTGCCTCCTGTACTGGCTGTGCCATTTTCCCAAATCAGGGTAATGGCAGAAAAGTCCGTTCCTAAATTCCCTGTAAAATCAAAGTCTAGCTCTTCCCACACATTTGCAGCTTCATTGGTCACTACAACTTCACGATCACCCCCGTCGCCTCCGGATGACTCCAATTTTAAAGTAAGTGGAACACCAGCTCTTGGAGAATATACTTTTGCTTTGATCGCATTGTTGTCTTCCCACACAATTGCCTCGTCTAAGCTTAAAGTGGTGCCAGCAAAAACTGCGGTGGTGCCTTTTTCTGATTGAACCACTTTCGCCGATGTGTTGATTCCCCCAACTTGCGGATTGTCGATGACAGAGGTACTCGTTCCCTCAAAGTCACCAAACATGTAATTAGCGGTTGAGGACTCAAAGTCTAGTGGTACAGTAACTGCATCTGATGAAGCGCCACTGGAGGTTATTTTGATGTTATCAAGTAATACAATTGCTCTATCATCTTGTACTCCACTTACCGACAGTTCAAGAAATATCCGTAGTTCCGAAGCATTGGCAGGAACATTTGAAAAGTCATACGTTCTCGTGCTGTAATTAGTACTGATTTCAGACAAAATGCCATTATCTACCATGTTGCCTGCAGTCAAGATCTCTACTTGAAGGTTGACATTGGCATTACCAATTTCTTCGTATTTAATATCAAGCGAGACTTGTACATCTGAACTATTAGAGAAGTCGATACCACCAAAAATCTTTTGCGTTTGGAATGCTCTTCCTCCTGTTCCATTGCTATTTGTTCCGCTCCAACTAAAGGCTCCTCCTGGATTCCCACCTGTCTCATTCCAAGTTAATTCTCGTTCTTGTGGAATATTTGCAACGGGCTCATTTGCTGACCAACCTGAAATTGAATTCGCATCGTCAAAAGTTTCCGCAAAAATTTCAGTACCTCCGGAACCTCCTGCGCCTACTATAACTGTTCTTTTTACCTCTTCAGCTGCATTTCCCGCTGCATCTGAGACATTATACGTAATGACGTATGTTTCTTCCACATTGGTATCAACCACATCACCTCCAATCGCAATATTCCCACTGATGTCACCGTCCGTATCATCGCTTGCAGTTGCACCCTGTTCATTGTATGTATCTCCCACATTTAAATTGATTGTGGCATCACCAATTAAAGTAATGACGGGAGGTGTGATGTCTCCCGCATCCGCAGCTTCTGTCAATGTTACATTATCCACAATGATGGTACCTCCGGCACCAACGAAAGCTCCTGCCGCAAGATTTATTGATACTTTAAAAGTAGTGGCAGCAGTGTTTGTCACCTCAATATCAAAATCTAGCGTAGTAAAAGTGGTCTCATTGACTAAAGACTCTTGACCTGCAACGTTTACAAAACCTTGACCTTCAACTTGGCTTCCTACTTGCAAGCTGACACCTGTAAGATTTCCCACACGCTTTACATCGAGACTTAATTTAGCAGTGGAAATACCGGAAAAGTCCAGTCCTGTAGCGGTATACTCCCATATGTATGCACGCCCATCAGTGGTAGCATTCGTTCCCGATAGCTGCAAAGCACCTGCTGGATTTCCACCGGTTTCATTCCAAGTTTTGCTTACTTCTCCGGGAAACCCGCTGGAGCTACCCGCTGGTGTCCAAGCATCTATAGAACTGGATGCAACAAAGGTCTCTGAAAATACCACATCACTAGGCGCTGAAGAGGGCTTGGTTTCCTCATAAACCCGTACATAGTCGATCTCCATGGTGCTCTCGGTGAAGTTGGGATCAATTTGCGTTGCTCCGCCCTGAAATACACCTCCCATGGCAACATTTAGCAGTAGATATTGAGGATTGTCAAACGGCCAGGTATCACTGTTTTTTACCGCCGGATTGTACGTGTAGTACTGTTGATCATCGACAAAATATCTTATTTCATCAGCGTCCCATTCAATAGAATAGTCATGGAAATCTGTAGCGTTTGAGACTGTTGTGGTGGAAGTATTGATTGTTGCTCCAAAACTGGACGGTGTATGGGTACTTCCATGAATGACATTAGGATCGTCGCCCCAATGCTCCATAATATCGATTTCGCCAGTTTCAGGCCAGTTGGTTGTTCCAAATCCTTGGGTTTGCCAATATCCTCCCGTTTCGTTGATATTTTGACCTAGCATCCAGATTGCAGGCCATGTACCGTCACCTTCTGGCAGCTTTGCACGAACGTCAACTTTGCCATAGGTGAAGGCGAATTTTGAATTAAGACGAGCTGAGGTATATGCCTTAGCGCCTTGCCCATTATCAAAAGATTCTCTTTTTGCTACGATCTTTAATAGGCCGTCTGCTACGTACGAGTTATCCAGACGGTCTGTGTAGTGTTGTTCTTCATTGTTGAACCATGAGCCATTGTTGGGGGCAAACGTCTGGTGGTGCCATTTCTCCAAATCCAGTGCACCATCAACCGTAAATTCATCCGACCACAACAGTGTGTAACTGAGTCCCGGATTTTCATTTGTATGTGCCGAGGCGTTCGACAGCACCAACAACACCAGTACTATTGAATAAAAAAAAGCTCGCTTCATAATTAATGGGGTTTCTTTACAAATTCGACATTTATATTCACCAAAAGTGTTTACTTTTTGAAATAATCGTAAAAAAAGTACCCCATCAAAACCACAACAGATGAGATAAAAGTAGGTGTAAGACCCTCTTTAAGATTTGTCTATCGAACTCAGAAACAAAAGAGTATTGACAAGTAGGACTTTCGTTTCGGACAAAATATAAGGGTGCCCAATGATTGGTGCTGTTGATTTGCTCAGTTCGTTTGTTTAATGGAAGAAGAAGGAGGAAATGTTAGGCGGTAGCAAAACTTCAATGAACCTGGAATTTTGATTGATTAAACCCGCACTGCTAAGTAGCTTTATCTTTGAATTCAAGAATCCTATAATAAAACAACCTAACCAACCCCGATATGTCCCTTTCTGTAGAGTCTAAAACCATTTTTCGTGAAAATTTAAATGTAACTAGTTGCTGAGATGAGTGTATTGAAGTCTAGTGTCATTTGCTTTGGTGAAGTACTGTGGGACCTTTTTCCGAACGGAGCGAAACCCGGTGGGGCTCCCATGAATGTAGCGGTTCATCTACAAAATTTTAATATTTCGTCCGGAGTGGTAAGCAGGCTTGGCTATGATCGGTTAGGTGATGAATTGATGAAGTTTCTCAAATCACGAGGTGTTGCAACCGATTTAATCCAGATTGATCGGCAGCATGAGACCGGAGTGGTGCGTATCAACGTGGATAAAAAGGATGATCCTGTTTACACCATCGTAGATAAAGTCGCATGGGACTTTATTAACGATTCGTTTCTGTCCACCGAGTTTGCGCCGAAGTATCTAGTACATGGAAGCCTTGCCAGCAGAGCGGCGAACAGCTCAGGCTCCCTCCAGAAGCTCTTGGAAAAATCCACTGCAAAAGTTGTATTTGACATTAATGTGAGAACACCCTACTACAGCAAGTCGGTGATCGATAGCATGCTAAAGAAGGCGCACATAGTAAAGATGAATCAGGAGGAATTTAAGATGATAAAGGACTGGTTCTATATCAAAAACCCGCGTGAGCAAGGAGATTTTAAAGCATTAAAAGCCCTGTATCCAAATATTGAAACAATGCTGCTAACAAAAGGAGCTAAGGGTGCAGTAGGGTGGCAGCCTGGAAAGCTTGAGTCTGTGAAGCTAAATGCGGTAGAGGTGAAAGATACCGTTGGCAGTGGGGATGCATTTTTAAGTGCTTTTTTGGCAAAGACAATTGAAGGAGCAGATTTTCGAGATAGCGTAAAGTTTGCTGCCGCCACCGGGGCGCTTGTAGCTACCAGAGAAGGTGCCAATCCTGAATACAGCGAAAAAGATGTCATTCCCTTTATACCTGCCAACTAGCAATGACGATTGCAATCATAGCTCATGATGGTAAAAAGGCAGAGATGGTGCAGTTTTTATTGGACCACAAGCCCTTCCTTAAGTCTTTACAATTAATTGCCACGGGTACCACTGGGTCTCACGTGGAACAATCAGGGCTTTCGGTACAAAAGTTACTCTCAGGTCCACTTGGTGGTGATGCCCAAATTGCGGGAATGGCAGCAGAGGGAAAGGTGGATGCTGTCGTCTTTTTTCGTGATCCACTCGACAAACATCCTCATGAGCCTGATGTGCAGATGTTGATGAGAATATGTGATGTTTACAATATTCCGCTCGCCACCAACCCTGCCACAGCCAAATTGATTTTAGAAAGGCTGGAAGCTTAACTCGTGGCGAGTTATAGTGGCTCTTTTACCAAATCTTTGGCGATTTTTATATAAAAGGTTGCTCCTTCACCTGATACAGACTCCACCCAAATGGAACCCGAGTGCAGTTCTGCAACCCTTTGACATAGCGCCAAACCAATACCAACCCCTGAAAACTCTGTCTTTTTGTGAAGCCTTTGAAAAATTCGGAATATTTTCTCTCTTACTTCTGCGCTGATCCCAATTCCATTATCAGAAATCGCAAACTCCCAATAGTCTTTTTCTTCAACTACTGAGATAGAAATATGTGGCTTTCTATCTGTGAATTTGAGTGCGTTTTCTAGGAGATTGAAGAAAAGTGCATGCATCTCCAAAGGGTAACACTCAATTGTAGGAAGCTCATCTGAAATGATCTTAGCGCCTGTTTTCTTAATTTTTTCTAATAATTCAGCCTTTACTTCACTAATGGTTTCGTTCAAATCCTGTGTTTCCAATCTTCGATTTTTTCCAAGCCTAGTGTATTCCAGTAGTCCTCTGATCTGATGGGACATTCTGCTACTATTTTCGGTGATGTACTCAAGCATCCGCTTTCCCTCCACATCAAATTGATCTTGTTTTTGCTTATAAAGCAGATCTGCAAGTGAAGCAATTGTTTTGGCAGGCTCTTGAAGGTCGTGACTTGTAATGTAAGTCAACTGCTCTCGTAAATTTGCCGCATTCTCGGAAGCAGTTTTCGCATCGTAGAGTTGCTTGATGATGATAATTACTTGCTTAAATACCAGCAAGCTGGCAAGAATAAGAATTCCTACGATGATATAATATGTATAAGAAATGTCACGGGCGGTTCTGTAAAGTCTTTTTTCAGCTATGGATTCATAGGTACCAACAATGCTGTCCATGATTGGTAAAAATTCAGCCTCAAAGCTGAGTATTGCTTCAGCTTGTGGGTTTTTCTTGTTTGTCTCTTCTAAAATGCCGCGTTGACTGTTCGATATGGTTTCAAAGAGAGAATCCAGTTTTTCATTTTTTATGGACTTATTGGCTTGATTTAATTCCTGATGCGCTTCACTAAAAACCAGTACTAAAGAGTCGAGCGTTGATTTTCTCTGCTCCTCTTCTTGGCGGATCAACAAGATTGTATTCTTTGCAATATTTTGACTTAGCATGCGTTGCCTACCAGATATATTGATCAGATGGGCTAGGTCTTGATCTTTGCTTATGGAACTGATAAGGACATTATTAAGCACTAAAACAATCAAAATCAACATTGCCATTCCCAAGCCCAAGGTGACAATGAGCTTTCTTTTAATGCTTTGAAAACTTGAACGAATTTTCATGTATTAATTCACGAGAATACAACAGCAATGATCATGGTACTTTGTAAGCTGGGCATGTGCAAAGATAGAAAGGCATCACCCCGTAGAATCAGCTATACCGCCGATTAGTCGAGAAGGTAAATTACCAAAGTGGCTTTGAGAACACAGGGTTGGTATGTTTTAACATTCAAAGTGTCTAACGATTAAATCGTTGAGTGTACCAATGGTAAGCGGCTTGTTAAAAAAGGCTTTTATTTCTGGGAACGTACTGGCTTTCTTCTCATCAGCAGGATTTAGGCTGGTGGTCAGCATAGAAATAACAACTTTGTTTTGTGTTTTTTTTTCCAGCGCTGCGTACTTCTTAAGGAAGTCCCAGCCTGACATTCCTGGCATATTGATGTCCAGAAAAATGATCCCAGCCTGCGGATAAAAGGTATTGTAAGTGTATTTCCCAGAGCAGGTGAGAAAGTCTAGGCCTTGCTGAGCCGACTCGCATATTTCTACCCGGCAATCTAGTTTTGCTTTATCGATGGTGCGCTTATGTATAAAATTGGTTGCTGAGTCGTCATCTACTAGCAGTATACAATCCAATCCTTCAATCTTTCTCATATCTTGTTCTTTAAGCTTTTTTGTTCGGTAATTCCACCAGAAAAAGTGCTCCCTTTCCTTTTTCGCTTTCGAGCTTGATGCTACCTCCAAGACCCTGAACTAGCTCCTTTATGATGGACAGGCCAAGTCCAGATGAGCTCTCCCCTCCTGTTGGCCTTGCACTCAATTTCTGAAATTTTCTAAACGCTTTTTTCTGATCTTCCTTTGTGAATCCAGGTCCCTCGTCAGCTACACTAATTGTTAATTTTTTTCGTGTCCCTTTAAAGCCAAATTGAATCGTGGTATGATCAGGTGAGAACTTGATGGCATTAGATAGCAAATTGCTGATGATACGGTCGATTGCATTTACATCACTCCAGAATGGAGCATCAATTTTCTTCAGTTTCCCTTTAAGCAGAATACTTTTCTGTTCTGCCAGTGCGCTGAAACCAGCCATTTTGGTTTGATATATGGTGTCAATATCAATCATTGCGATAGTGGGCGTAAAACCTGCACTTTCATAGTACCTCAAATACACCAGATTTTCGATCATCTTGCGGCTTGCGGCAGATATTCTCCCAATCATCGACACAATCTCTGCTTGCTCTCCCTGTAGCTCGTGCTTTAAAATCTCAGTGAAGCCAAAGATCTGATTAAAAGGAGCTTTCAAGTCATGAGCAATGACCGAAACAAGATTGTCCTGCTCTTTTATTGCTTGCTTTTTGGTGGTAATGTCTTTGGCAATAGCGTAAACTCGTAGAGAGCGACTCTTATTTTTCCGGTTGAAATCGACATTGTGTGCGAGCCATTTCGTTGTGCCTTCTGCAGTGTAAACTGGAAACTCAGCGTACCCGGATTTTACTTGAGTGGCGATTTGATTGTGAAAGTCCTCAGTAGTTTTCTTTTGCTCTTTAATGGGTACAAAGTCCCAAAAAGCTTTCTTACGAAGCTGCTCAAGAGAGAGTCCAAATAGCGCTTCTACAGACTTATTTGCGTAAACATATCGGCCTGTCATATCTAGCTCGTAGATGAGATCACTCGTAGTTTCAAAAAAAGCTTCATAGCGGTGTGCAAGCTTCTTAATCTCCAAAAGCCTCATGGCTTGATTTGACAAGTACTTTAAAGAACTCTTTTGCTTTGCAGTAAGCTTTTTAGGTTCTTTATCCAGCACGCACAGCGTTCCTATTGCAAGTCCGTTGCTGGTTACTAAGGGAGCTCCAGCGTAAAATCGAATATTTGGATCGCTGAGCACTAGAGGGTTGTCGGAGACACGTTTGTCTTTTTTTGCGTCTTCAATTTCTAACACCTCTTCCGTAGACTTGATGGCATATTCGCAAAACGCATATTCTCGAGGTGTCTCTGCTATTTCTAACCCTACGCTCGATTTAAACCACTGCCTGTTTGTATCCAGCAGGCTTATCAGCGACATTGAAGTATCGCAAATTGATGCGGCTAACTCAGTGAGTTCGTCGTATTCCTTTTCTGCTAGTGTGTCTAAAATATTGAAGGAATACAATTCACGTAATCGCGCGTCCTCATTCCTCTGCTCTCGGTCTCCCATGCTTGTTTATAAAAAGCCATAAAAACAGATCGGGTGATTGGTGATGAATTTCCAATATTAAGAAAATGCTGGGTTATTTTTCGAATGTACAAGTCAAAACCTGAACACAAATCCGCTTTTTCCCAATTAAAAGTGTTTTTTAATGGTTAACGACACATCTTTTTTGAAGTGCACACAGACTTTTTATTGATCGGTAGGAGGGAAGTTGTTTTTTAAGTTGCTGGTTTAGTGTTCCAGTTCGTATCAATTTTTTACAAATATCTTATTGCTTTCCGGATGATGAGTCTGATACAAGTGGTAGTTTATGCCATCTTTGAGGCCCACGTCAGGAACCAAAATGTTTCGGGTTCTAGCCTGCTTCATCACGCTTAAGTAAATATCGGAAGCGGGTAGTATCACATCAGCCCTATCAGGGTTGAGCTGAAGTTTATTCAGCATATCATCAAGCGTAAGCACTTTTAATGATTCCTGTGTCTGCTTCAGTTTATTTAGGGACATCTTTCTTGATTTATCCTCAGGATTTGATAGCTCATAAAGTTTATTGATGTTACCTCCAGTACCCACCGCGGTAATGGTATCACCTTTGCCTACAGTATGTTGCTCTACCCACTGATTGAGCGCCTGCCATTGTACCAAATTTTCTCCTTGTTGAATTTTACGTACGGTCCCTACTGGGAATGACTTACTATGCACTTTCTGCTGGTCTTTATAGATATTGAGCTCGGTACTCCCACCCCCTACATCAATGTGAATGTAATTTTTATCATCTAGCGAAGAGACGATCACTTTATTGATCATTTCAGCTTCTTCCTCGCCAGAAATGATGTGAAGGAAAAGACCTAATTCATCTCTCACTTTATCCACAAGCCATTGACCATTGGAAGATTCACGCATTGCGCTCGTGGCACAACCATAGTAATCCGTGACTTCATATAGATCGATCAAGTTTTTGTAGGCAGTCATTAATTTCATGAAACGGTCAATATTGTAAGCACTGACCTCTCCATTCTTAAAGACATCTTGTCCTAGCCGTAGTGGGAACCTCACATATTCTAGTTTTTTAAAGGTGATAACAGTTTCGTACTCAATTACCTTGGTAATCTGTAATCTCACTGCATTGGAGCCAATATCTATTGCTGCTAATTTCATGCGTCATTAAAAAGTGTGGCAAATTAAATCGATCATTCGCTCCTGAAACGCACCATACACTTAATGAATAGAACAAAGATGCCGATTAGTCGATAATCGCAGATTTCCTTGAGGGAAAACCAATTTAAGGCTGCTATATTTGCAGCGCTTATCAAGAAAGACCGAGGGAATGGGCCCTTTGAAGTCTTAGCAACCTTACCGACCTCTGGTTTTCGGTGCTAATTCCCACAAGATGAGAGACGTTCTCCCAGGATTTTTTCTTTGTAAGCAATTAAGGAAAACGGATGAACGATATCAGAGATATAATAAGAGATCGAATATTGGTACTGGATGGAGCCATGGGCACGATGATTCAGCGCCATAAGTTGGAGGAGGAGGATTTTAGAAATGAAGCATTAAAAGATCATCCTAAATCACTAAAAGGCAACAACGATTTGCTGTCTATCACAAGGCCCGATATTATTCGGGACATTCACGCTCAGTACTTCGCGGCAGGAGCAGACATTGCAGAAACCAATACTTTTTCAGGAACTACCGTAGCTCAGGCGGATTATGAGTTGGAGAAGATTGTTTACGAGCTTAATTATGAGTCTGCAAAAATTGCCTGTGAGGTAGCGGATGAGTTTTCCGCTCGTGAGCCAGAAAAGCCTCGATTTGTCGCCGGTGCTATGGGTCCTACCAATCGTACAGCCTCACTTTCTCCGGATGTAAATGACCCTGGCTTTCGAGCCATTACTTTTGATCAGCTGCGCATAGCTTACAAGCAGCAAGCGGAGGCGCTGCTCGACGGAGGAGTAGACATATTGCTTATTGAGACCGTATTTGATACCCTAAATGCCAAGGCAGCATTATTTGCAATTGAGGAGATTAAAGAAGAGCGACAAATCGATATTTTAGTGATGGTATCGGGAACAATTACCGATGCCTCAGGACGGACCCTTTCCGGACAAACCACTGAAGCTTTTCTTACCTCCGTGTCACACGTAGATTTGATGAGTGTAGGTCTTAACTGCGCATTGGGAGCGAAGCAGTTGAGACCTTATCTCAAGGTGCTAAGCGAAAAATCGGATTTCTTTATCAGTGCGCATCCCAATGCCGGTTTACCCAATGAATTTGGACAATATGATGAAACGCCTGACCAAATGGCAGACCAGATTAAAGACTTTCTTGAAGATGACCTGGTGAATATCATTGGCGGCTGTTGTGGAACTACACCTGAACACATCAGTGCTATTGCTGAATTAGCTCGACTATATGCTCCTAGGGTCCTTGACGAAGTGTTAGTATGAAAGGAAGTTCCGCATTAGCAGATGGAGGGGTAGCCATTCCGCCAATCCTAAAAGCAAAAGAAAGCATAAAGCCGCTGATTCTTTCTGGACTCGAACCTTTGATCATTGAAGAGTCGAGCACTTTCGTGAATGTAGGAGAGCGCACCAACGTAACAGGTTCACGCAGGTTTGCTCGCCTGATCGCCGAAGACAAATACGATGAGGCTCTTGAGGTGGCCCTTGACCAGGTACGTGGAGGTGCGCAAATCCTGGACGTAAATATGGATGAAGGGATGCTGGACGGTAAAGCTGCCATGGTAAAATTCCTGAATTTGATTGCTTCTGAGCCTGAAATAGCACGTATCCCCATCATGATTGATTCATCAAAATGGGAGATCATAGAAGCGGGATTACAAGTGGTACAAGGCAAAAGTGTGGTAAATTCCATAAGCCTTAAAGGAGGTGAAGAAGAATTCATCGCCCAAGCGAAGAAAGTGAAGCGCTATGGTGCCGCGATGGTTGTGATGGCCTTTGATGAAAAAGGCCAGGCCGATAGCTATGAGCGACGTTTAGAGATTTGTGAACGCAGCTACCGCATTCTGGTGGAACAAGTAAAATTTCCTCCTCAGGATATCATTTTTGACCCCAACATTTTCCCTGTAGCCACAGGAATAGAGGAGCATAACGCAAATGCAGTCGATTTTTTTGAAGCCACCAGTTGGATTAAGGAAAACCTTCCGGGAGCTAAGATCAGCGGAGGTGTAAGTAATGTGTCCTTCTCCTTTCGTGGCAATAATGTGGTACGTGAGGCCATGCACTCAGCTTTTCTATATCACGGAATAAAGGCAGGTATGGATATGGGTATCGTCAATGCTGGGATGATTGAAGTTTATGATGAAATCCCAGATGACCTGCTAATACATGTTGAAGATGTCTTGCTAAATCGACGGGATGATGCGACAGAAAGGCTCTTAACTTTCGCTGAAAACGTCAAGGGTTCCGGGAAACAGAAAGTGGAGGATCTCAGCTGGCGGGAGACCGACGTGGAACAGCGATTGTCTCACGCCTTGGTAAAAGGTATTGTGGATTACATTGACGAGGACACGGAGGAAGCGCGTGAAAAGATTGGAAGTCCGCTGAGGGTAATAGAGGGACCGTTAATGGACGGGATGAACGTAGTAGGTGACCTTTTCGGAAGTGGAAAAATGTTTCTTCCTCAGGTGGTGAAGAGTGCAAGAGTGATGAAAAAATCTGTAGCGTACTTGACTCCATTTCTTGAACAAGAGAAGTCATCTGGAAATACAAAAGGAAAAATATTACTTGCCACCGTGAAAGGCGACGTTCACGATATTGGTAAAAACATTGTGGGTGTAGTGATGGCCTGTAATAACTTCGATATTGAGGATATGGGGGTGATGGTTCCTGCGGATAAAATCTTGGACAGGGCACAGGAAATTGGGGCGGATATCATCGGACTAAGTGGACTTATCACACCATCCCTGGATGAGATGGTAGATGTGGCTTCTGAAATGGAGCGAAGAGGGATGACTACTCCACTACTTATAGGTGGAGCAACCACCTCTAGGATACACACCGCAGTAAAGATTGCTCCAAAGTACAGTAGCACTGTAGTACATGTAGTAGACGCTTCAAAAAGTGTAGGCGTTTCCACCAACCTCTTGAGCGATAAGTCTGAGGACTACAGCGCAAGTGTCAAAGAGACCTATTTGGAAATTGCTGCGAGTCATGCAGACAGGCAGCAAGCAAAGGACTTTGTCTCTTACGAAGGAGCAAAGAAAAATGCAACCACCATCGACTGGGAATCTTGGACTCCACCAGCACCGAATCAGCCTGGTGTTACCGTGTTTGAAGACTATGATCTGGCAGAAATAGCTAGCTATATCGACTGGACACCTTTCTTCTCTACTTGGATGCTGAAAGGTAAGTATCCCGCCATTTTTGAGAACCCGACGGTAGGGGAAGAGGCAAAGAAATTGTTCAAGGATGCCCAGGAGATGCTCAACGAGGTAATAGATGGTCGCTTATTACAAGCCAAGGCAGTAGTTGGTCTCTTTGAGACAAAGCGAGAAGGCGATGATGTTCGCGTGAGTAGCAATGGATCTGGAACTGAGGCTACTTTCCATTTCTTGAGACAGCAAAGGAAAAAGGCTGCCGGAGTGGCAAATCTCTGCCTAGCTGATCTGCTTCACCCTTCAGATAAAGACTATCTCGGCGGATTCGCAGTGACTGCCGGGATCGGGATAGAGGCTTTGATTGAAAAATACAAATCTGAACATGATGATTACAATGAGATCATGATCAAAGCGATCGCTGATCGGCTAGCGGAAGCTTTTGCTGAGTTAATGCATGAGAAAGTAAGGAAAGAGCTTTGGGGATATGCAGACGGAGAGCAGCTTGGCAATGATGATTTGATCAAAGAAAAGTATAAAGGTATTCGTCCTGCACCAGGCTATCCGGCATGTCCGGATCACACAGAGAAGGAAATTCTCTTCGATCTTATGAAGGTCGAGGAAAGAACCGGTATCAGGCTTACTGAGTCTTTTGCAATGTACCCAGCTTCGTCAGTCTCGGGATTCTATTTTTCTCACCCTGAATCAAAGTACTTTGGACTTGGTAAAATAGCCAAAGATCAGGTTGCTGATTATGCGAAACGAAAAGGTAAGAGCCTGGAAGAAATGGAAAAATGGTTAGCACCCAATTTAAATTATAGCATTTAGCTACGCTGTACTAGCTACAAAATCAAGAGCTGAAAAGACATTCATGAAAATTACAGAACATCTAGAAAAGGCGAAAAACACCCTTTTTTCCTTTGAGATAATTCCGCCCAAGAAAGGCGCCAGTATCAAGGATCTTTTTGATCATATAGATCCTTTGATGGAATTTAAACCTCCGTTTATTGATGTCACGTACCACAGGGAAGAGTACGTTTACAAGAAGCATCCGAACGGATTGCTCGAGAAAAAGAGCATTAAGAAGCGCGCGGGTACTGTGGGGATTTGTGCAGCGATACAAGGAAGGTACAAAGTGGATGCTGTACCCCACTTAATTTGTGGGGGGTTTACTAAGGAGGAAACAGAAAATGCGCTCATTGATCTTAACTTTTTAGGGATAGACAATATTTTGGCGCTGCGTGGAGATCCGATTAAAACAGAACCAGGGTTTGTCCCGGAGCCTGACGGACATGCGTATGCTACCGATTTGATACAACAGATCTGCGCGATGAACAAGGGTCATTACCTTGATGAAGAAGTTCAAAATGCTGTACCTACAAATTTTTGTATTGGTTCTTCGGCCTATCCTGAAAAACACTTTGAGGCCCCAAACCTAACATTTGATATTGACTGGCTTAAAAAGAAGGTTGAACTAGGTGCGGAGTACTTTGTGACACAAATGTTCTTTGATAACCAAAAGTATTTTGATTTTGTGGACAAATGCCGAGCAGAAGGTATTGATATTCCGATCATTCCTGGCCTTAAGCCTATTTCTACCAAGAATCACTTGACCGTACTTCCCAAAATTTTCCATCTCGATCTTCCAAATGAGCTGGTTGAGGAGGTGCAAGCTTGCAAAGACAATAAAGCGGTAAAAGAAGTAGGTGTGAGATGGGGAATCAAGCAAAGTAAAGAATTGATGGAGAAAGGGGTACCCGTTTTGCATTATTATAGCATGGGGAAATCAGATGCTGTCTATCAAATCGCCAAAGAACTGTTTTAGTTGCTTTTAAAAAGACAGCCTCCCTGAGCGGAACAAGATTTTGCTTAGGGAGGCTTGATTTGGAACTGCTCAGTCTTTTTTAGACATCATAAGCAGTTCGTTTAGGTTTACTTCCGTAATGTATTTGGTGGTCCCGTCTTTTTCATAGGCGCGGTTCACAAGTTTTCCTTCCATCGCAATTTCACTTCCCTTTTTAAGGTAATTTTCTACGATTTCAACTTTTTTGCCCCAGACTACTACATTGTGCCATTGCGTATCTTCTACCTTTTCTCCTTTGTTATTATAGTATGCTTCGTTTGTAGCAAGTGAAAAGGAGGCCATCTTTTTTCCGCTCTCAAAATTTCTGATTTCAGGCTGGTTTCCTAATCTACCAATGAGTTGTACGCTGTTTTTAAGACTTTTCATAACAATTTTAAGTTTTGTAATTAAAAAATTCGAATATGTCATTTTGACGATAGCAAAGTTGGGAAAGCGGAAGCCTACGATTCGGTAGCTAAGTACTTGTAGTCATTTAAATCCGTTTGTAGTCGTTTGTAATTGATTTTATTACTGATATTCAATACATTAGCATCGTGGAGAATCGCAAATGTCCTGAGTGCAAAAAGCCGGTTTTTGGTCGGATAGATAAGAAGTTCTGCTCTGATGCTTGCAGAAACGCATTCAACAATAAGGCAAATTCTGCATCTACGAACCATATGAGAAATGTCAATAACATCTTGGCTAAGAACCGGAGAATCCTGAAAGAATTTAATCCAGATGGAAAGAGAAAATTGCATAAGGACAAGCTGCTGAAACGTGGATTTGATTTTGATTTTCATACCAGCATTTACACAACAAAATCAGGAGATGTTTACCATTTCTGCTATGAGCAAGGTTACCTAAATCTGTCCGACGGTTTTGTTCTAGTAGTGGAAAGAAACCTAGAAGATCGGTGAGCTTTTTATCTCTTAAAGTGCCACCAGTAGTTCTGTTTCTTGTCTGCTTAGCTCTCGTGTTCGGGACCTATTACTGGTTTCCTCAGCTGAGCTACTATTTTGCCTACAAGGTTGTCTTATCTAGAATTTTCCTGGTAGCAGGTCTATTTTGTGGAGTTTTAGGTGTCCTGGCTTTTCGATTGCACGGCACCTCCACAAAACCAAATGATCCCGGAGTGGCCAGTTCGCTAGTAACATCTGGAATTTACCGCTTTAGCAGAAACCCTATGTATTTAGGCCTTGCATTGATTTTGATCGGTGCTGTTATCAGGATTGGTAATTTCGTTGCGCTGAGCGTTTTACCTCTCTTCGTCCTGTATATTACATATTTTCAGATAATGCCGGAGGAAAGCGTCTTGAGTCAGAAATTTCCGGAAGATTTTGAAGCTTACAAGAACACCACCCGGCGGTGGATTTAAAGGCAACAGTCTCCTTATCCTACAATTCCTTGCTTTTCTGATTTCTTCGTCTCGGGTTTGTCATAAGGAGTTTTCAATGCTGCTCGATAGGCTTTTTCATATGCAGATCTAAGTACTCTCCAGTCAAATTTCTCAGCAAAGTCTTCAGCTCTGTTACGCATAATGATTCGTTCACGTCTTTCAATCATGACAAAATCATAAAGAAAGCTCGTAAGATCGTTGACCTGACGTTCGTATTTCCTACCTTCTCTTTTAAGCAGATACACCCCTTTGCTGGGTAGTTCTTTTTCAATTGTATCAGCGTACTTTCCGAATCCCGAAAGGTCGGAAGTGACTGTGGGAACTCCACTAGCAATACTTTCCAGCGGTGTGTAACCCCAAGGTTCGTAATAACTGGGAAAAATACCCAAATGGCATCCCCTTACAAACTCTGTATAGTCGATTCCAAACAGTGGATTAGTAGGATTGATGAAATCAGGATGGTAGACGATTTTTACTTTGTCGGAGGGGTCATTCACCATCTTGTTGCCTCGTAAGTACTTTAGGATATCGTCATCGAGATCATCCATAAGATTGTGAGTCACTACAATGGGCCACTGGTCTGTTTTCCAGGACTGAATCGTGCGCCTAAACCTTAATTTCCAGTAGTCATCAACCAGTTCATTGAGATCAGGTAAGCGATACTCATCAGATAAAGAAGCGGCTTTAAGAAATAGCCTATGTCCTATTTCTTTCTGAATCTCTTCGCAAGTAGTTCGTATCTCTTCTAGTACACCGCGGCTCTCCAGTACATCAGGATTGATACTCCAGGTCTGTCTCTTGGTGATAAAGAACATGATCACAGTAACATCACATTTCTCCTTTTTCATCCGCTCATTAAGCTTTTTGAGCGCATCCAGCGTGATATCAAAACCTTTATTCTTGTATTCGTACCTTCCTGAAGTAAAGAAATAGAGCGTATTATCCAGGTTGAAATCTGTGTGATGGAAAAAATGCCCTATGGTAAAATCGTGTATCTCTTCTTTAAATTTTTGATGCAGATTCTGAACCTCATGATAAGCAGTAAAGCGTTGGATATTAAGACCATTTGGGGTGATAACGTCCGGCTTTCTTCCCAGCAAGTTGATGCACTCCAGGCCTGTTACCGGGCTGACCGTAGTGAATTTATCCGCCGCTTTTGCTACTGACCGCTCAATCTGGACCAGCGGCAATACATTGTATTTGATGGCTTCCGCTTTCCAGTCATAATCTTTTATATCACTGTAAAAAGTTGTTTCGTTCATTGCCAAATACCGCCCCAGCATCGTCGCGTGCGTGGTAAATACAGTCTTGCACTTGATATTTTCGGATTTGATATCAAGGATAGGAAGCCCTGACATCCATTCGTGAAAGTGTGCTACCAGGTTTCGTTCGTCTTTTGCAACCTCTTCAGAAAGAATTTTGAAGAAAGTGCGATTTAGATCCGCCCAGCGAATCATCTGATTCAAAAGGTCATGGTCTTCAAGGATGGCAATGCCGTGATTATTGGAATAATGGTTTTGCAGATTTTGTAATCTGTTAGAGACATTCTCTGGATTGAGGAGCACGGTTTTGGGTCTACCTGTTACCAGCCATCTGCCGTACTTCACCTCATATCCCATCTCCCGCATTTGCGCTACAGTCCTGAAAATCGGGTCATCACCTTCTATTATCGGGTCAAACTCAGCCTTAATATTGGGATTCACATCTGGTCCAAGTAGGCAGTAATTATCTCCCCACTTTTCAATGATTGCAGGGACCTTGGAGCGAATAACGGTGTAGATGCCTCCAACTTGGTTGCAGATCTCCCAAGCACATTCAACGAGTAAGCTGTCGTAAAGTCTGATTCTCTTTTGGGTTGCCATCAACAATAGGGGTTATTAATGATGCCGATGAATTTAATTCGAATAGTAATCGTAGGCAAATAAAATTCTGTCATATTGAAAAGGTAGCCCTTTTATGAGGTAGAATTTCGCTTAAATAATGATTGAAAGGCCTACATATAATCCCGATATTTTGTCGATTATTACAGCAGAATAGCTTCAAAACTTTGATTGTATGAATAATAAAGTTCTGCGTGATAAATCTATTACCTCCTATGAAAATATCGACTCAGGTGTCTCTTTGCGAGGAGATACCTTCCATTACGATATCATATTTTACAAGGCGGATATAGTAAGAATTCACCAGTACCGTAAAGGAGAGGAAGATACTAATCCCTATGCTGTAGTACAAGGCCCAGGCTTTGGGGAAGTAAGTATCGAGGAACTTCCGGAAGTAGGAAAGCTTGTGCTATCGACTGATGCTATGCGTGTCAACATAGATTTGACCTCTTTTGCACTAAGTTTTTGTAACGCTGACGGAACTGTGATTCAAGCGCAGGAAACCGGTCTGGGAATTGAGTGTCAGGGCACGCAAAAAACAGTTTACAATAGTTTACAACCCAATGAAAAGTTCGTAGGGCTTGGAGAAAAAACCGGACCTCTTAACAAACGTGGCAGAGGCTATCAAAATTGGAATACAGATAGCTTTGCGTACCATGAAAATCAAGATCCACTTTATGCGACAATTCCTTTTTACATAGGTATTCATGATCATGGTAGTTATGGGGTTTTCCTTGACAACACCTATAAATCTCATTTCAACTTCGGGGCGTCAAACCACAGATTTTCCAGTTTTTCTGTAGATGAAGGAGATATTGACTACTATGTTTTCGCAGGATCGGTGGAAAATATCATTCAATCCTACTCATGGCTTACGGGAAAAATGCCGCTACCTCCACTTTGGAGTTTGGGTTATCAGCAGTGCAGATACAGCTACTATCCCGAGTCAGAAGTGATGAGTGTGGCCGGAAAATTTCGCGAAAAGGAAATTCCGGCTGATGTTATGGTGCTAGACATCCATTACATGGATAAGTACAAAATATTTTCCTGGGACAAGGATCGATTTCCGAATCCTAAGCAGATGATCCAAAACCTCAAGAATATGGGTTTTCATGTAGTGGTAATTTGCGATCCTGGTATTAAGGTAGAGGGAGGATACGATACATATGACAGTGGGATAGCTCAGAATGCATTCTTAAAGTACCCTGATGGAGAAAACTACCAAGGCCAGGTATGGCCAGGCTGGTGTCATTTCCCTGATTTTACAGACGAAAATGTTCGCGACTGGTGGACAGAAATGATGAAAAGCTACACTGACATAGGCCTAAAGGGTTTTTGGAATGACATGAACGAAATTGCCACTTGGGGTCAGATGCTTCCTGAAAATATTGTTTGCTCTTTTGAAGGAAAAGGAGGAACTACACTCAAAGGCAGAAATGTGTATGGTATGCAAATGGCGCGAAGTGCCTACGAAGCTGCGAAAACCAATCTTGATGGAGAAAGACCATTTGTACTTACAAGGGCAGCATACTCAGGTATACAGCGCTTCAGTGCTTTGTGGACTGGAGATAATGTAGCGAGCAGCGGTCATATGCTGCTAGGTACTCGTTTAATTAGTAACCTAGGTCTCTCGGGTGTTCCATATGCAGGGTATGATATTGGAGGTTTCTGTGGAGACAGTGATGGTCGATTGTTTGCTCGTTGGCAACAGGTTGGGACTTTTGCGCCATTCTACCGTGGGCATACCATGATAAATAGTAAAGATTCTGAACCATGGTCTTTTGGTGAGGAAGTGGAAGAAATTGCAGCGAATTACATTCGTCTCCGATACAAGCTTATGCCATACATCTACAGTGCGTTTCTCGAAGCTTCCGAGACAGGGATGCCAGTTGCGAGAAGTCTTGCGATTGATTATACAAATGACGAGCAAGTATTCAATGGAGCTTTCGAAAATCAATACCTCTTTGGCAGATCAATACTGGTTGCACCCATTGGAAGCAATGATCAATTCCTTAAGGTGTATCTTCCGGAAGGGGAGTGGTATGATTTTTTCACCGATGAAAGATTTGCCGGTAGCGCTGAAATAATCAGAGAGTATGCGCTGGAAGAGCTACCGCTCTTCGTAAAATGTTCCTCAATAATCCCCATTTATCCCCAGGCGAATACTAATGTTTTTGGTACTGGAGAAGTTTTGGAAATGCATATTTATAAAGGTAGAAGCAAAACTACTTTTGATTACTATGAAGATGATGGTAGTACCTATGATTTTGAAGAAGGTGCATATCATCGTAGAAAAATCCTTTTTGAACCTGCTGAGCGGAAGCTAACATTGACCAAGGCGGAAGGGTCACTCACAGGCAAAGTGCCCACACTAAAGTTGATCTTCCACGGATTTGCCAAAGATGAGTTGCTCAAGATTACCGGAATGAAGAAAGAGAGCTACGCGTTTGTGAAGCCAATCTCAGACTTTGATCCTTTTGAGGATCCCTCGAAGGGGAAGTTAAAAATCAAAGAGGTACAAACTTTGACTGTTGATTATACTTCTGAGGAGATGGTTTATCAATGGTGAAAAGTAGTGATTAACATAAGCGTATTTTGCGGTGCTACAGTGCACATGCGAGTAAAAATCAACCATTTTGAATCACTTTAAAGAACAATCTTCTCGACTACTTCTTATGGTAAGTGTTTAATTTCGCATCGTTTTGAGAACAGGGAGCGTACAATGAAAAGCTTGGCCATTGGAATAGATATAGGGGGGACCAACTCAAAATTTGGATTTGCCGATCGAGACGGAAATATCGTGGCTCAGTCTCGAATCAAAACAGCTCAGTTTAAAGACTATAAATCACACGTCGCTGCCTTGAAAGAAGCAATAGAGGCCTTACATCCAGTAGATGATGTATTGGGTATAGGGATTGGTGCACCTAACGCAAACTACTATGAGGGAACCATTGAAGATCCTCCGAATCTTCCATGGAAAGGCGTTTCTTATTATGCTACTGAGATCAAAAAGATGTTTGGTCTAGAGTGCGTAATGACCAACGATGCAAATGCTGCAGCTTTGGGCGAAAAAGTGTTTGGCAAGGCCAAAGACATGGACGATTTTATTGTGTTGACAGTTGGAACCGGACTTGGTGGCGGGGTTTTTTCCCGAGGTGACTTGGTTTATGGAAAGCATGGTTTAGCTGGAGAGCTAGGACATACTTTGGTTAATCCAAACGGGCGGTTTTGCGGATGCGGTAAACGCGGCTGTTTAGAGACTTATGTCAGTGCTACAGGGATTAGAAGAACGGTCTACAAGCTACTGGCTGACTATCGAGAGCCTAGTATTTTGAGGTCAATAAGTTTCGATGACCTGAGTACTCGCACCATTTCTGAGGCTGCAGACAAGGGAGACAAAATCGCGATTGAGGCATTTAACTATACAGGTCGAATATTAGGTATGAAGCTATCAGATTTTGTGGTTCATACGGATCCGGAAGCAGTCTTTTTGCTTGGCGGCTTGACCAATGCAGGTGCCCATCTTTTTACACCCGCACAAGAGAATATGGAAAAATACCTCATGCCTTTGTTCCTGGAAAAGAAGATTCAAATACAACCATCTGGCCTGAAAGATGATGATGCACCTATTCTCGGTGCTTCAAGTTTGGTCTGGAAATATTTAGATAACTAACAGCTATGAAAAATATTGGTGTTTTTACATCAGGGGGAGACGCACCTGGCATGAATGCATGCGTACGATCGGTGGTGCGAACCGGTTTGAACCTAGGTGTGAATGTTTTTGGTATCAAGTACGGATACAATGGATTGATCACCAATGATATTTACCAGATGAAGTCCTACTCAGTAAGTAATATCTTACAGCGAGGAGGAACTATACTAAAGTCCGCAAGGAGTGAGGAATTCAGAACTAAGGAAGGCAGAAAGAAGGCTTATAAAAACCTGACAGCCAAAGGTATAGAAGGTCTAATAGCTATTGGTGGTGATGGAACACTCACAGGCGCAAACATCTTTTACGAGGAATACGGAATTCCTACCATTGGTGCTCCCGGTACAATTGATAACGACCTCTACGGATCAGATTATACCATCGGTTTTGATACTGCTGTCAATACAGCACTAGATGCAATCGATAAGATTAGAGATACTGCAAACTCACACGATCGTGTCTTTTTTGTAGAAGTGATGGGAAGACACTCCGGCCACATAGCAGTAAGTTGCGGGATCGGTGGAGGGGCAGAGTTGGTAATGATCCCTGAAGCCTCAACCACGATTCAGGGAATCATTGACACTTTAAACCAAGGGAGAGATAAGGAAAAGACTTCTGCTATCGTCATTGTAGCAGAGGGCGATGAGCAGGGAAATGCTCAAGAAATCGCCAAGCGAGTGATGCAAAAGCTTCCTAAATTGGATATTCGGGTCTCGACCCTTGGTCACATGCAACGAGGGGGGGCGCCGACTTCTTTTGACAGAATCCTTGCTTCCAGGCTCGGAATGGCAGCTGTAGAAGGTCTAATTGATGGGAAATACAATGTAATGGCTGGAATTGTAAATGACGAGGTGGTTTATACCAGTTTCAAGTTGGCTATAAGCAAAACAAAGCCGATCAAGACGGAACTGATGCGAATGGTAGAGGTAATGAATATCTGATGGTAAAGCAAATTAACACCTGCATGAATTGATTCGAAAGGCGATTCTAAATGCCTTCCCAGCTATCCGGTTTTTCGCGCCACTCTTTCAAGGTTTTCAGCATTTTGTTCTCGAACATTCGCTCGTCCTGCGCATGTTCAAGTAGTTCCTCGTAATTGCTCAACACTACCAGTTCAATTCCCTTCTCTTCAAAATTATGCTCAGCAATTTTAAATCCATAAGTAAAGATTGCCAACATACCAGCTACTTCTGCACCTGCTGAAATTAGTGCTTGGGCAGCCGCAAGGGAGCTACCTCCAGTGGATATTAGATCTTCAATTAGCAGCACTTTTTGCCCTTCGGTTACTTTTCCTTCAATCATATTCTGGAGGCCATGACCTTTTGATTTTGATCTTACATAGATAAAAGGGAGCCCCAGCTCCTCTGCCACTAAAGCTCCTTGCGGAATACCAGCTGTGGCTACCCCAGCAATCACGTCAATACCGTCAAATTCTTTAGAAATGGCCAGCGTGAGGGCAGTTTTAATTTTTGATCTAATTTCTGGAAATGAAAGGCTTAATCTGTTGTCGCAGTATATGGGAGACTTCCAACCGGAAGCCCAGGAAAAGGGCTTCTCAGGGCTCAATTTAATCGCCCCGATCTTTAATAAATCAGCTGCTATCTCAGCCGCAAGTTGCTTATTGTAAATTCTTACACCCATGAGACAAAGTTAACCTTGCACTAAATTTTCTTGGGTCTGGATAGAGATGCATTTGTATCGTTTTCCATAATTGGTTTATTTGGCGGAGCTTTTGAAGAGATGAAGATTTTTATCAACGACATTCCCGTCTACATTCTGTCTGAAAAGAAGATCAATATGGAGCGGGCCTACGGTTTGGTCGTTCGGGAATACGAGACCATTCTCCCGGAAGTACTAGCGGATGATGTTTTGATTTTGAACGCCTCCTATGAGCAGGTAGACAGTCTTTTGAAATTGATGACGGATAAGAAGCTCAAGAAAGTCCACTCTATCTTTATTTCCGCCACAAAAAAAACAGAACTCGTCAAATACCTCAAGGAAAAATTCAAAGTGATAGAAGCTGCAGGGGGAATTGTCGCCAAGAATGGGACTTACCTAATGATATATCGCCGAAAGGTT